>NZ_JBCLNI010000013.1:0-98320 GCF_039062885.1 Blautia sp. 2227st1_G12_2227SCRN_220401
GATTCCCGAGTGGCCAAAGGGGGCAGACTGTAAATCTGTTGGCACCGCCTTCGAAGGTTCGAATCCTTCTCCATCCACTTAAATGCCGATGTGGCTCAATTGGCAGAGCAGCTGATTTGTAATCAGCAGGTTATCGGTTCGAGTCCGATCATCGGCTTTTAACATTTAATAACGCGGGGTGGAGCAGTCTGGAAGCTCGTCGGGCTCATAACCCGAAGGTCATAGGTTCAAATCCTGTCCCCGCTACTTATGCCCAGATAGCTCAGTTGGTAGAGCAGAGGACTGAAAATCCTCGTGTCGCTGGTTCGATTCCGGCTCTGGGCATGTTTTAATGTAAAACATACAAACGGCTGGTTAGAAAAAGCCTGAGTATTAATTAATTTAATATGGGGTATTAGCTCAGTCGGTAGAGCACTTGACTTTTAATCAAGTTGTCCGGGGTTCGAATCCCCGATGCCTCACTTTTTAAGTGGATCAGATAAATTCCCATTTATTGCTCAAGGCAGTAGGTGGGAATTTTGTTTTATATCTGTGCGAGTATAGTATAAAGGAAGACGGTTACGTTGTGATTCAGCGTAACCGTTTTTTTTATATCATAGAAAATTACGTACTGACGAACGAATCAGCAGAGCCATCGAGTAGGATTTCAATGGTAGGAGTATGTCAATGCGATAAAAAATATTATGGACATTTTTGACAAAAAATGTCCATTTTGCGACAAATTTGACAAAGTTCAAGAGATAAAAATGTTATATAATTAGAGCATAGCTGTACAGTATTAAGACTTTATCATAAGAATGAGCAGGAAATCTGTTATGATCAGGATTACCAGGAAGACAATACAGATGGTCATAGAATAGATATTCTGGATCTGGTTTGGATTCTGCGGATCACATTTAATCTGAACATGCTTTCCGGGGGCTTTGCCGAGGCGTAAAAACTCGATTCGGTCAGCTGTGTAGTTTTGTTCCTTGTAGGTGTAAGAGTACTTCACATAGTTATGATAATTGGAACTATGAGGCTTGTTAGGATTATTTGAGCGGCTGACAGATGATATAACAGCATCTACAGGTACGTAATCATGATATTTTATGGCGGAACAGATAGTTATTGCCAGAAAAAAAACAGTTCCGATTACGCAGCAGCCCAGAATAACCGGTAAAATTTGGCGTGCTTTTGGATTTACGGTGACACTCATGATTTTTCTCCTTTCTTGGTTGATAGTCTGATAATTTACGGGGGATTAATTATAAATGATTTCGAATGATCTCGAAAATTTATAATTGATGAACATTATAGCATAGTACAGCAGAAGGGAAAAGTGCTTATGAAGAGAAAAAGTGCATCAAAAAAATTGCTGCCGCTGATGCTGATCCTGATGTTGATCTTAGGAATCAGCATGCCAGCAAATGCAGCTGCAAATCCCAGACTGAACAGTACAAAAAAGGTTTTGTACGTGGGAAAAACATCACAGTTAAAGGTTGTAAACTGGAAGAAAGCCGTGAAATGGTCTTCTTCCAATAATAAAGTTGTAAAGGTTTCGTCAAAGGGAAAGATAACGGCTGTGAAGACCGGAACCGCAACAGTAAAGGCCAGAATTGCCAAAAAGACATTAACCTGTAAGGTTACAGTAAAAAGCCCGGGAATGTCAGTGAAAAAAGCCGTATTGTATGTAAAGGGAAAAAGTCTGCAGTTAAAAGTAAACGGTGTTTCGGGAAAGACAGTATGGAGTTCTGCCAATAAAAAAATCGTTAAAGTCAGCTCTAAGGGAAAAATAACAGCAGTAAAAACCGGAACAACAGTGGTTAAGGCTAAAATAGGAAAAAAAGTGTATACCTGTAAGGTTACGGTAAAAAATCCTTATCTGTCTGCAAAGAGCTTAAAATTTGTATGGGGAACAGTGAATACGTCCAGGAAGCTTTCGATAAAGGGTGATGTGATCAAAGCTGCCTCAAGTTCAAATACAAAGGTTGCCAAGGTAAAAAAAGATGGTACGGTTTCTGTAACAGGAACAGGAAAATGTACAGTAACCTTTAAAGATTCCAAGAAGAGAACATATCGATGTAAGATAACAGTTGTGAAACCAACACTGAAAAATCAAAAAGCTACTCTGGAAGAAGGGGAAAGTATCCAGCTTGGTTTTAAGGAAAAAGGTGTTAAAGTAAGCTGGTTATCTGCTGATCAGAAAATTGCAACAGTAACAAAAACAGGTGTTGTCCAGGCGGTCGGAGAGGGAAATACATCGATTGTTGCCAAAGTAAAAGGAATAAAAATCTTTGCAAGGATTTTTGTTACGAAAAAATACGTGCAGGATTCCGGACATGAATACACCAGAGGTGAATGGGTAAAACTTCTTCTGGATAAAGTTGGCTGCAAGTATGAAGAGCAGTTTGACAGCAAAAATTATTATTATGCTGATACCAGAGAAAATGAAAATGGAATCGCAGCAGAAATTGCAAAAACTATGGGAATCATTCCCGATGAAACCGATGAGCAGGATGTTCCATATTTTTATCCTGACGAATATGCAACAAGAGAGTTTGCCGCATATACAGCAGTAATGCTTATGGGATATGAAACTACGGATGAAGAACCGACATGTGCAGATGCGGCTCAGATCAGGTATAAAAATGTTGTAGCTATTGCACTGAAAAAGAATATGCTGTCTCTGAATGGAGATACCTTTGAACCGGAGAAGGCAATTAACGGAAATGATGCAGCTCAGATCTTAAAAGCTATCGACCAGATCACTGAGGACTCAGTAATCGATGAGAATTATGACAGCAAGGTTACCTATGCAACAAATGTAGTTGAAGTCAAAGATACTTCCAAAAATATATACAATGTTGTCCAGAACAGTGACGGAACTTATACGATCACAGTAAAAGATGGAAATGCTTATAAAAATCTGGAAACCGGAAAGGTTGTACTGTTTTCTGCAAAGGAAATGGGAACAGATACAGATATTGCATTAAAAGTCCAGAATATCACAAAGGACGGACAGGGACGTCTGATCATTAAGGCCGGCAAACCGGATGATATTTCAGAGGTTTACAAATCAATTGATTTTGAAGGTGCAGGAATTGCAGATCCGGAAAATATGCAGGTAACTGCAGAGGGCGTTCAATATGAGTATATTCCGGAAAATTCAAGTGAGGTGCCGGCAGGAGGACTTACTCTCGGCGGAAGTATTCCGGTTCCAGGTAAATTGAAATTTGATCTTAATCATAAATTTAATGATAAGGTGAAGTTGTCCGGTTCTGTTGCTGTTACGATTCCGGATGTAAGCTGTAAGCTGGATGCCGGATTCAGCTGGGGAAAGATAGAGGTAAGGCATTTTATTGCGTCAGTTACAGGAAAAGCTGATTTCGAAGGTGGACTTTATATAAGTGGCGTGAATTCAGAGCAGCAGATCAAACATGCAAGTGGAACTATGGAAACAGTCAGCGATGTACTTGAACTGGGACGAGTTCCTATAAAGCTTGGTACAACTGGTCTTTCTGCAGATCTGGTGGTTTCTCTGTTTTATGATGTGTCCGGGCAGTTTGTTGTGAAATATTCCGTTGAAGCAACTGGCGGATATGAATTCAAAGATGGAAATGGAAGATTTATCCATGATTTCAGTCAGACTTTGACACCGGTCACAATAGAAGGATCTGCGAAATGCGGTCTTCAGTTTGGATTAAATCTGACTGCATTGGAGACATGGGATCTGGCGGGAATTGATATTAAGGTAGGACCTGCGGCAAAGGCAAGCGTATCCTATACAGTTCGTGATGCCGGAAATGTGCTTTGTTCTGATGTAAGAACCTATATTTACGCAGCGGGTGAGTTGAATCCGGATACGGTGGTCGGAAAGTTCCTGAAAACGGTATGGCATTATACGTTGTCCAAGGATTTTCTGTCTGATGATGACGATAATCCACTAAAATTGAAGGTTCATTTTGAAAATGGAACACTGGTAGATAAATGTACAGTCGGAGCCGGAAGCATTGAGGGAAGCGTTTTGGATTCAAACAGTAAAGCTCCTGTAAAAAATGCCAGCGTGGAAGCATATTCCGGAACAGTCAAGGTTGAAAAAACTTTCACGAAAGAAGATGGAACTTATTCATTTAATGATCTTGATGAAGGAATCTACAAAATTGTTGTCACAGCAACCGGTTACCAGAAATATGAAAGCAGTTCCATGGGAGTATCAGCGAACCAGATCACATACGCAGAATCTTTCCTGATGGTATCCAGAGCAGAAGCCGGAGATGGTGAGCTGAGTGGAAGATTTATTCATTCCATGACCGGTGGAAATATAGAAAATGTAACTTATGAATTACGTAAGGGCTGGGATAATGTGATCGGAGAGACTGTGAAAGAAGGCGTATCAGCAGATGGAACCTATACGTTGACCGTGCCAGCCGGAAACTATACGCTGAATGCAAGCAATGAAGATTTTGTTTCTGCTCATATCAATGTTGTAGTTCAGGCAAATGCATGCAGTGAACGTGATGTAACAATGTCACCGACCAATATCAGTGCAGGAGATGAGGGACTTCTTCAGATCGTGCTTACATGGGGAGAAACTCCGCGAGACCTGGATTCTCATCTGCTGGGACCTGCTGATGAAAACGGAGATGACTACTTCCATGTATACTACAGGGATAAAAATGCATATTCAGAGGATGGAGATGTAATAGCAAATCTGGATCTGGATGATACAAGCAGCTATGGACCGGAAACAACAACCATATACAAAGGCTTCACCGGAAGAAAATATAGCTTTTATGTATACGATTATACAAACGGTGAAGATGATGCGAGTACAGAATTATCTGCTTCGTCAGCCAAAGTAACCGTTTACCGGGGTGGAAAACAGATCTACCAGGCAAATGTACCGGTTAACAGGGAAGGATACCTGTGGCATGTATTTGACTATGATGTGCAGTCAAACAAGCTTATGCCAGTCAATACCTTTGTATATGATTATGAAGTGCCGGAAGCAAATGCAATGGAAGATAATTCAGGCATTATTTCAGAAACAGAAGCCCTTGAGATCATCCGAAACAGTGAAAAGAAAGCTGAAGAAGAGAGCAGCGAGGAACTCAATATGAGTTCTGAAGAAGGAAAGACGGACGATAATACTGAGGAAGAGATATTTGATGATTCCAGTGAAGAGCCGGAGATATCAGAAAGTGGTGATACGGCTGAAGTAATTGAGTTTCCGAAGGACTCTGAAACGGAAGAAGAAAATGACGGAACAGAAATAACAGAAGAGGATAGTGAGAGTGGGGAGGAGCTGCCGGTGGAAGATATTTATGAGGGATCAGAGGAGTTAGGTCTGGCAGGATAAAAATGTACTGTGATCGAACAGATCTCGCTGTTTGTGGCAGTACGCATATTCGGGCCCCATATGCCGGCACCGGAGGTAACGATGTTGTGCATAGTCCCCTTTTTCAGGTAGCCGCAGGAATTTTCCCAGACCAGGCCGGTGATGATGTTCAGAGGGAACAGCTGGCCGTCATGAGTATGGCCGCAGAGATCAAGGTCTGCGCCTGCGGCTGCCACTTCATCCAGCTGACCGGGCTGATGATCCATAAAAATAATCGGGAGTGTTTTGTCAAGGTAGGCTGTAAGCTGGTCAGGATCCTTACGGGTGTCGGACATTTTTCGGCAGCGTGAAGGATCCTTACGGCCTGTCAGATAAAATCGTTTATCTATGAGGACGGTTTCGTCATCGAGAAGCCGGATGTTGGTAGATTCCAGAAAATTTCGCATTCTGGGATCATCATAATCTTTTTTTGCATTGCGGAAGGTAAAACCGGCCAGAATCGGTTCGCTGAGATCATGGTTGCCCCAACAGGCATAAACGCCGTATCTGGATTTCAGCGAACGGAGAATGGCCGCTGTTTTTTTCGGGTTTTTGATCCCTTCATATTCGTTATCAAAAATATCGCCGGCAATACAGATCAGATCCGGATCTTCGGCGTTGATCTTTTTTACAAGAAGCCCGGCATGTTTTTCTCCGATACTGTAACCGAAATGAATGTCTGCGAGCAGGACAATCTTCAGGGAGTCCATTCCCTTCACCTGCTTGTCTATTTTCACATCATAAGTTTTTGTCTTAATATTCCACTGATTAAAAATCCCATAGAGACTGACACCAATGATCAGAAGGGTGCAGACAGCGCCTGTGACTACGAAGGCTTTCCGGGAATACATCCAGGCCGGATGAAGCGTATGCTTCAGGATCAGTCTGCAGAGATCTGTAGTTACGATTACGATCAGGATGTAAAGAAATGTTCCCTGAAAATAATTTGCCGTATTTTTCAGGAAGCGATGGAGCGCAGGGGGCTTCCGGATAAGAAAACAGGTCAGAAGAGAAGTGGCCAAAAAAATATAAACACCTGCAAAGCATGCCCGGAACGCAAAGGTCTGGAAAAAATGAGTGCAGGCACCCATCCACAAAATCATCCAACGGACGATATAAATATTAATGAGAATATATAATGGTGCGAGAAAGATGGCAAGCATGGTGTGTGATACCTCCATTCGTGGCAAGCAATAAGCGGTGAGCAGGACTGATCGCTGCAGATACTTTTTGGATTGATACATAGCATTTCCATAAATTACTGCAGCATGTTCGGAATAACTTTTTTTGATGCATTGATTCATAGAACTGCTATAGTATACAGCAAATAATAATTTTTGGCAAAAGAACATATATTAGGAAAAAGAACGCTTATGGTGCTTTTTATGAAAAAATATGCGCTTCTTCGATATTGTCTGGTGTTTTTAGCAATTGTTCTTCCTTATTTTTCGGCGGCAACCATTAATGGACCGGAGAGGGTCCTGGCAGAGAGAGTGCCGGATATGGAAGAATATCTCCCGGTCATTGTTTTTTCGCAGATTTCCCCGAATATGAAAAAAGAAACCATAAAAGCGCAGACTGTGATTGCACGGTCGAATATTCAAAGGTGGCTGGGCGAGGGGAAAAATCTGGCAGAGATCCTGAGGGAAAACGGAAGTACAGAGGAAGTCTGGAGATATTTTTTTGCAGAAAAAAGGCAGATCTATGAACAGGCAGCAAAAGAGACGGATGGACAGGTACTTATATATGAAGGAAAAGTGAGGCTGACTCCCTGGCATAAGAGAAGCGCAGGGAAAACCCGCAGCGGGGAAGAAGCTTTTCATGATGAGGCGTATACATATCTGAAATCGGCAGATAGCAGTGAGGATAAAAAATCTCCGGATCATATAAAAATCGTGGAAATTCCTGCGGGGCAGCTTTCCGGGGAGCTGAAGATCAAAAAACGGGACAGTGCCGGTTATGTGACAGAGCTTACGATTGGGGAAACACTTCTGGAGGGAGAAAGCTTTGCAGCGGGAATGGGACTGGAATCCGCGAATTTCAGTTTGAAGAAAAAGGATGATATTTATTATCTGCGAGTGCGTGGCAGCGGTCATGGTGTGGGATTTTCCCAGTTTGGTGGAAATGAGATGGCAAAAAACGGAAGCAGTGCGGAGGAGATCCTGAAAAAATATTTTCCGGAGATGGAGCTGAAAGCTGAGGATTAAAGAAAGTCAGGCATCCGAAGCAACGTCTGATAAAAAAATATTCAAAAAATGAATAGACAGCCATATTCTGGACACTCTATAGATATAGAAATGGTGACCGAAACGGCAGCTTTACTGTTTTTTCTGTTACTGAAAATGAACATATCAGACAGAGGTGGAAAGAATATGAAAAGTAAAATTGTGAGAGGTATTATCAACGGAGGTGTTCTGGCAGCAGTGGCGGCACTTGGGATTACTGTTTATCAGCTTGGAACAAAGCCCATCGCAGAAAATCCCCAGGAGGAAAATTCTGTACAGGTAGAAGAGACCGGGCTGGAAGAGGAGCTTTCGGACGGGGAAAACGCAGAGGATGCGGCAGCTGCCGGAGATGGCTGGCAGCATGTAGCACAGGATGAGATCTCTGATGGAGAAACCGGAGATGAAGCAGGTCTGTCAGGAGCTTCAGAAGCCGGAGCAGATGGAGTGACAGGAAGCATCCGTGAGACTGCAGGAAGTGGTACAGCCGAAAATGCAGCGGCAGATGCAGATAATGGAAGTGGTACGGAGGATAAGAGCGTGTCTGCGGCAGCAGGTGCAGGCAGAAGCCGCACAGATGGCACTGGAAATACAGCAGATAATGCCGGAAATACATCGGCAGAGGGAGCGGTGAATAACGGAGCTGGAGCTTCCACAGATACCGCAGAGACCTCAGCTGTCGGAATTGCAGCACAGGCTTTGGATTTTACGGAGGATTCCATTATGGAATGGCCGGTCAGAGGAACGGTTCTTGTGGATTACAATATGGATGAAACCGTATATTATCCGACTTTGGATCAGTATCGTGTAAGCTCTGCCATTGCTTTGCAGGCAGTGGAGGATGCGCCGGTGTATGCGGCGGCAGATGGCCAGGTGCTTTCTGTTGTACAGGATGCCTGTACGGGAACGACTGTGACTATGGAGTTGGGAAATGGTTATCAGGCAGTATACGGGCAGCTGAAGGACCTTACTGTGGCAGAAGGCGACACAGTAAAGGAGGGTGAAGTGATCGGAAATATCAGTGCACCTACAAAATATTATTCTGTAGAAGGCCCGAATCTTTATTTTGCAATGAAAAAGGATGGCATGCCGGTAGATCCGTTTGAATATCTGGAATGACAGGGAAAACCGAAAAACAGATATGCTGGGGAGATTTTTGGAAACAGAGTATGGAGGATACGGGATGGGAGGTATATGCATCCCGTATCCTCTGCCTTGTGAAGCATGCTACTGAGAACGGAGTGAACATTAACCCCAAATTTCCACTTATATAGGAAAAGAAGCTTTTTTACCGGAAAGAAACCGTGTATAATCTATATTATAAATATGCATACAAGGACAGATATAACAGGACAAAAGAAGAGGTACATAAGTTATGAACATTAATGAAATAGCCAGGCTTGCCGGAGTTTCCAGAGCTACGGTATCCAGATATTTGAATAATGGATATGTCAGCAGTGAAAAAAAGGAAGTCATCCGCAGGGTGATCCAGGAGACAGGATATCAGCCATCCTCCCAGGCACAGACACTGCGGACCAAAAAAACCAGTCTCATCGGTGTCATCCTTCCAAAGATCAATTCAGATACCATAAGCCGTGAGGTGACAGGGATCAGTGATATTCTTACACGGAGAGGATATCAGCTTATTCTGGCCAATACCAATAATGATGTGGAAGAAGAGCTGAAATACCTTTCTCTGTTTAAAGAACGTCAGGTGGACGGAGTGGTTTTTATTGCTACCATGTTTACCAGAAAGCATAAACAGATGCTGAAGGATTATAAGGTACCGATCGTGATCCTGGGACAGCATCTGGACGGATATCCATGTATTTATCAGGATGATCATAAAGCAGCTTTTCAGGTCACGGAGAAGCTGGCGGAGAAGGGGAAAAAGTTTGCCTATATCGGCGTTACAGATAAGGACGAGGCAGTTGGTGCCTGCAGGAAAAAGGGTTTTATGGATGCTATCCATAAAGCTAAGCTGGAGGTCGTGCCGGAGAGGATGAAGATCGGAAGCTTTACCATGGATTCCGGGTATGAGATGGCGAAGGAGCTTTTTGAGGAGGAGCCTTCCATAGATTCTCTTGTGTGTGCTACGGATACTATGGCGGTGGGAGCCATGACTTATTTGAAGGAGATCGGGCTTCGCATTCCCGAGGATGTTCAGATCGCAGGGATTGGGGATGGAGTTCCGGGTAAGATCGTGGAACCGAAGCTGACAACGGTACATTTTTATTATAAGACCAGCGGAATGGAGGCAGCAGCCATGCTGGCTGATCTTATTGAGAACGATACCGGGATCAGCAAGGAAATAAAAATGGGATGTGAGCTTGTGGAACGGGAATCTCACAGGTAACAGAGAATATCCTCGCAGACAGAGGAAGAAATTATAAGTTATTGTGGAACAGGAGCAGATCTTTTGGGAGAAAAAGACCTGCTTCTTTTTTGTGTGGTGCTGTGTTATGGCTGAGCAAACACAGAAAAATGCCAGATTTTTTCTGCGATGTCCTGACTGGTTTGTCTGTCTTGCATCTGTTCTTATGGAATATGTACAATTTTGACCGAAGAAATTTGTGAGATGTTGCGGATTTACAAATAATAATGCAGTAGTTATAATACAAGTAAGATATGAGAACGATTCCACATAAGAACGCAAGCAACAACATAAAACAAACCATTGAAAAGTGTTAAAATCATCAAAAAACTTAAAAAAATGGAAAGATTACCGTTCCTTGTATGAATAGATATATGAAATCAATCTCATAAATAAATGAAAAACAATGGATCAGAGATAATAAATCCCGGGAAGCTGAAGAAAGAACAGACAGATCTGATCCGAAGAAAGGGAAAGCAGAAAGAGATGACTGTCCGGGAACAGTAGCAGAAAAGGAGGAAGGACATGGATTACAGAAAGACAGCACAGGAAATCTATGATCATGTAGGAAAGAAAGAAAACATCATTTCCGCGGCGCACTGTGCAACAAGGCTTCGTCTGGTCATTGCGGATAATGACAAGGCGGATAAGGAATATATAGAGAACATCGACGGTGTGAAGGGCGTGTTTTTCGCACAGGGACAGATGCAGATCATCCTGGGAACAGGAGTTGTAAACAAGGTTTATGATGAATTTATCCAGATCGCCGGAATATCAGAGAGTAGTAAGGATGAGCTTAAGAAGGTGGCAGCATCCAAGGCTAATCCGATACAGAGACTGATCAAGACACTGGGAGATATTTTTGTCCCGATCATCCCAGCTATCGTAGCAAGCGGATTTTTGATGGGAATCATGGAAGCCCTGAACTTTATGGTAAACAACGGCTTCCTGAATATTAACACCAATGGTTCCATTTATGTATTTGCACAGCTTTTCAGCAACACAGCGTATACATTCCTGCCGATCCTTATCGCTTACAGTGGTGCGAAGGTATTCGGTGCCAACCCTTATCTGGGTGCGGTTATCGGTATGATCATGATCCATCCAAATCTGCAGAATGCCTGGACTGTTGCAACAGAGGGTGTGCAGGCAACGCAGAAGGTATGGTTTGGACTTTACTCCATTGACATGGTGGGATATCAGGGACATGTGATCCCGGTTATCATTGCAGTATGGGTACTGGCACAGATCGAGAAAAGACTTCATAAGATCGTACCTGCAATGTTCGATCTTTTTGTAACACCACTTGTCAGTGTTTTTGTAACCGGTTATCTTACACTTTCCATTATCGGACCGATCTTCGTAGCTGTTGAGAACGGACTTCTGGATGGGATCCAGTGGCTGATCGCACTGCCATTTGGAATCGGAAGCTTTATCATGGGTGCCTTTTATGCACCGACTGTTGTTGCCGGTGTTCATCACATGTACACTATCATTGACCTTGGACAGCTGGCCAAATTCGGCGTTACCTACTGGCTGCCACTTGCATCTGCAGCTAACATTGCACAGGGTGGTGCAGCTCTTGCTGTAGGCCTGAAATCCAGAAATCAGAAGATCAAATCCATGGCTGTTCCTTCTGCCTTAAGCGCATGCATGGGAATCACAGAGCCGGCAATCTTCGGTGTAAACCTCCGCTTCGGAAAGCCGTTTATCATGGGCTGCCTGGGTGGTGCATGCGGAGCACTTTTTGCCTCCATTAGCAGTCTTGGTGCCACAGGAACAGGTGTTACCGGTATCTTCGGAATCCTGCTGTGCCTGAATAATCCAGTTGGTTATATCCTGATGTTTGCCATCGCATTTGGTGTGGCTTTTGTGCTTACCTGGATGTTCGGATATAAGGATGAGGTACAGGAAACAGCTGAAAAAAATATTGAAGCAGAGAAAAAATCAGATGCTCCGGCAGAAATTGCCCAGGAGAAAACTTCAGAGACAGGTGCACAGACCCTCTACAGCCCGCTTGAGGGAACTGCGATCCAGCTTTCAGAAGTAAAGGATGCAACCTTTGCATCTGAAGTCCTTGGAAGGGGCATGGCAGTGATTCCGTCCAAAGGTGAAGTAAAAGCACCCTGTGATGCTACGGTTTCTACAATTTTTGACACAAAGCATGCCATCGGGCTTGCAACAGAAAGTGGTCTGGAGCTGCTGATCCATATCGGCGTTGACACCGTTGAGCTTGGCGGTAAATTCTACACCGCTCATGTAAAGGACGGTGACGTGGTCAAAAAAGGCCAGACACTGATCACCTTTGATATGGATGCTATTAAGGCAGCCGGCTATGATGTGACCACACCGCTGATCGTAACCAATACCGATGATTATGAAGAAGTAAAAATGCTTGCAGAAGGAACAGTAAATAATGGTTCTGAAGTACTGGAGGTAAAATAAAATGAGTTCTCTGACCAAGGTCCTTGCAGAGGAAGTGCGAAAAATCGAGGAAACGGCAGCAGTTGCCAGGACGATGCAGACAAACCGTCTGACCCATCATCTGATGCCGCCTGTGGGATGGCTCAATGACCCGAACGGATTATGCTGGTACAAGGGAAGATATCATGTGTTTTTCCAGTATTCTCCGTTTGAGGCCAACGGTGGACTGAAATTCTGGGGACATTACTCCAGTGAAGATATGATCAGCTGGAGATATGAAGGGGTTCCGCTTCTGCCGGACAGCATTTATGACTGTCATGGTGTTTACTCAGGCTCTGCCATTGCGGAGAAAGATAAGCTTCATCTTTTCTACACAGGAAACATCAAGATGGATGGAGATTATGATTATATCAATAACGGAAGACAGTCCAGCACTCTTCATGTGGAGAGTGCGGACGGCCTTCATTTCGGAACAAAGGAGGTTGCAGTTTCCTGTGAGGATTATCCGGAGAATTACACCTGCCACATCCGTGACCCGAAGGTCTGGAAGGAGGGGGAAGAGTACCGGATGATCCTTGGCGGCCGTCAGAAAAGCGACCAGGGCGCCGTACTTTTTTACAGATCCGAAGATCTGAAGAACTGGAAATTTGACGGTGAGCTTACTACGGAGAAGGCATTCGGATACATGTGGGAGTGCCCGGATTTTTTCACTCTTGAGGGACAGGAGGTGCTTTCTGTATCTCCCCAGGGACTGACCAGAGAAGAGTTCCGTTTTCAGAACATCTATCAGTCCGGATACTTTATCCTGAAGGATGGAAAGCCGGAGGAAAAAGCTTTCCGGGAATGGGATCACGGCTTTGATTTCTATGCACCCCAGACATTCCAGGATGGAAAGGGCAGGCGGATCCTGATCGGCTGGATGGGAATGCCGGATGCAGATGAGGAGTATGTGAATCCTACAGCAGAGAGCGAAGGCTGGCAGCATTGCCTGACTGTTCCAAGGGAAGTTACGTATAAAAACGGAATGCTTTATCAGTATCCGGTGGAAGAACTGAACGGGCTGAGAAAGACTGGCGTTTCTGTCAGCGGTTCCAGTGCGGAGATTCCGGTGAATGGACCGTTTGATCTGGATGTTCAGGTAAAAGGTGAGCAGGGTAAAGTGAGCCTTGGGGAAAATCTCTTCCTGGAATATCAGGACGGAGATGTGATCTTAACTCTCTCCGAGAAGGCCGGTGCCGGACGTAAAGTACGTAAGGCGCATGTTCCGTCCGGTAAGGTTGAAGCTTTCAGAATCCTTGCAGATACCACAGCAGTGGAAATCTATGTGAATGGTGGAGAAATTGTTTTTTCTACCAGGTATTATCCGGAAACGGATGAGCAGACTGTGAAGGTGGAGGCTGTGGAGTGTGATGGGAAGATTTATGTGCTGAAGAATTATGTGATGGAGTAGGCAGAGCTTATTGATCGTGAAATACAGCAAGATCAGAATACGAATACCTATAGAGCAGCTATGCAGTGAATTCCATATTCACAGAAATAAGAAATGACCGTATAATAAAGCAGGTGGGAAAATCCGCAGCCGGAATCCCGACCTGCTTTTATTTTTTTGATGTAAGTGAAATACATGAATTGTGCCGGCTGCTTGAGGATAGAAGGACGGCTGCTGAAGAAATGCTGGTGGCTGTCTTTACATAGAAAGAATGCGGCCGACTGGATGCTTGTTTTACAGGAGAGGAAATATCACGGAAGACAGATCACACTATCCAGAAAAGTGTTCAGATATTTGTTTTACAGGAAGGCAAATATCAGGGTTGATGTTACTGAAGATGTACTGGCATTTGGCATTGTATTGCATAAATTTTTTACAGAAGAGGAGACTGCTATGAACTATACATACATCGTGCAGTGTGCAGACGGCACGCTCTACACCGGCTGGACAAACTGCCTTGCCAGGCGGATGAAAGCGCATAATGAAGGCAAAGCAGGCGCCAAATATACCCGGGCCAAAAGGCCGGTGAAGCTGGTGTATTATGAAGGCTTTGCCACAAAGGAGGAGGCCATGAGCCGGGAGTACCGGATCAAGCAATTGACCAGGGAGAAGAAGCTGGAGTTGATGAGGTTTTGAAACTGTCGGAAATCTTTTCAATTCCGGATGCAGACCCGTCACTGGAGCTGAAGGCAGTCATGCTGAATATCAATAAGAGTAGTTCAATAAGAGCGAAAAGTTCTGTACGATACCAATACCAGAGCTTTTCGCTTTTTTTTGTATACACGGCAGGCGAACAGCTGCAACGGAGGCAGAAAAAGACGCTTTATGATAATAAAAATCAAATATTTGGAATTGTGCGAATATTGCGAACATGGTAGAATAAACACAAAAATCAAAGAACTCAGTCAGCTGAGAAGAGGAAAGGAAAGAGGATGAAAAAGACAAAAGATTTTTGTCTCCGGCTTATGTGCTGTTTTCTGTTTCTGGGGTTATTTTGTGGAACAGAGGTTTTTGCAGCAGTTCAGGAGGGTAAGCCAGGAGAAACATTTTCCGGGAAATATGCAGTTATCATTAACACAGATACCACAAATCCCGGAAATACGGGAACCTTGCAGTTTGACGGGACATCGGCACAGGCGGCGGACTCTGAAGCAGAAGATTATGCAGTCGTGCAGGGTGGAAGCAATGCATCGGCGCAGGCGGCAACAGAGGGAACTGCGGGAGAGGCAGCAGATGTGGGGCAGGTACAGAGTCTGGAGGATGATCAGCTGCAGGCATACATGCAGGATGACCAACCGATGCTGACTGCTGTACAGGCTGCGGCAACCACCTATCAGGTAGGTGAAAAAAAGTACATCTATAGAACTAACGGCCATGATACATATGGAAAAACATATGTCTGCATCGGAGTTGGGGAACACTGCTATGTGTGGATGGATGAGACCCTGAAGGCAGATTACGATACCGCAGGGAAAACATCTCTGATCGCTGCGGATATGGCAGCTGTCTACGATGGTCAGCCTTACCGTATCCTTAACCAGCTTTGTGCAGGTGATTTTCCGGCACAGGATGGCTCAGGCAAGCTGTCGATCCTGCTGGAGTCTTTAAGCAGCGCCAGCGGTATGTATATGTATGATGAAGGGATCACAGCGATCCATATCAACACACCGTCAGCATCTTCTTATGTTTCGGGGGAGATGTCAAAGCGAAATGGCCTTCTTGTTCATGAGGGACAGCATGCAATCCTCTGGCTGAAAACCGGATTTATGAGTACCGGCAGATATTCGTGGCTGAATGAGGGTCTTGCAGTGGCTGTCATGGACTATCTTTGGGGAGGAACGGACAGCAGCGGCTGGCTGAATGGTATTGGAAGTAATACGGCCATCCGTTCAGGGGCTTCGCTGATCTACGAGAATTACCGGGATGACAATGCACAGGACTATGGAATGCCGTATCTTTTTGTAAGATATGTTATCGACCGGATGGCAGGAAGCTATCAGCCTATGGAAGTGCTTCCAAAGTTTTATACGATCGATGCTTCTTCTCTCAGCTGTGAGCAATATCTGGAGAAAGTAACCGGAGTTTCTTTTAAGGAGCTTATGGCAGATTTTTATACGGCAGTTGCAACTGGTGAGAGCTCCGGTAAATACAGCTTTTACGGAGATACCATTGCTGCGGCAAAGGCAGCGACATTCCCGGTTTATGCAGGGGACAGCAATGAAAATCATACATTGCCGGCAGCATCGGCAATCCTGGTGAAGCTGTCGAACGGTGAGTTTACCGTTCCGACGGATGGCTCCGCAGGGATTGTTTATCGTATCATCGGAAGCAGAAGCTCTTCCCTTGCACCGGCAGAGGGAGATGGTACGTCTGCAAATCCATATAAGATATCTTCGATCGATGATCTTAATCTGATTCAGGCAAACCAGGGAGCATACTATCGTCTGACAAAAAATATCAGTACAGACGGAAGGACAAATTTTTCGGCATCGTATTTCAGTGGAACGCTGGACGGAGCCGGTTTCACAATAACCGGTCTCCAAAAACCTCTGATCCAGCAGAATGCAGGAACGATAAAGGATCTGAATATTGTTGCGGATTTTGATTATGACAGTCATGATATCCATGGTGTTGTGGCACAGTATAATACCGGTAAGATCCAGGATTGCAGGGTAACCGGAACGGTAACAGGACATATGGGCTCTACCAGTTCCATGAGCCATCCGGCTTTTGGCGGGATTGTCGGAGAGAATGAGGTGGCCGGTACTATCAGCGGCTGTTCGTCCGGAGTAAATATTTCCATATCCATGACAGCTACAGACAGCTATGTTGGTGGTATCGCAGGAGTAAACATTGGTATTATTGAAAAATGTGTTGCAGGAGGAAATCTTTCTGTCACACAGGCTAACGGAAATTCTTATCAGGTTTACCTTGGAGGCATTGCCGGCCGGATCGAACAGTTTGGAAACATGGGCGGATATGTGAAACAGTGTGCTTTTACAGGTACGCTTCGCGTGACTGGCGGAACAGCAGTTACAGGTCAGATCTGTGCACAGGTAAATGCAAATGTACTCAATTCTGCTATCGGTCTGAATGGACATGTTTCGGATTGTTATGGTAAAAACGGCCAGGGAGCGCTCATCGGGACAAACACGGAACAGACGCTTACAACAGGCGGTGTTCTTACAGCAGAGCAGATGAAGGATCCGAACTCATATAAAGGCTGGAGCTTTGACGGAGACTGGCAGATTTCCAAGGATGGACTGCCGGAACGTGCAGATGCATCGGCGATCAGATCGCTGTCTGTTTCCGGTGTACCGAAAGAATGTTACGTGGGAGAAGTTCCGGCGTATTGGGGAAGGCTTATTGTTAATAATTCTACATCAGTAACGATCACGAAGGATATGATCGCCGGATTTGAAAATTCGGAAACGGGGACAAGGGAACTGACGATCAATTATAAGGGAAAACAGATCAGCTGGTCGATGACAGTCGAAAAACCATCTGCCAGTGATATTACAAGTATTGTGCTTTCCGGGCGTCCGAAGACGACATACAGTGAAAATCAGAAGTTTGATCCTTCAGGCGCCAGCTTTTTTGCCACAATAGGTGGACGTTATGTATATATTTACAGTGGCTTTTCCTATGATAAAACAGGTCCGCTGAAGTCTGCGGATACCTCCGTGATATTTAATTATTTTGGAAAAGAAATTTCGGTAAGTATTACGGTAACAGCCAGAAAAGCAACGAAGCTTTCCGTGCTTGCAGCACCGGCAAAAACTCAGTTTACAGTTGGGAATACGCTGGATCTGTCCGGTGTGAAACTGCAGATCACATATAATGATGGGACGCAGACCCCGATATTTAAAGCGGATGAGCTGGAGAAATATGGTGTTCATGTTGCTTTTGGAAAGAATGGATCTTTTACAACGGTTGCAGCAGATAAGGTTCTGGAAAGTGCTGACAGCGGAAGTACGATCGTATTTTATGCGACGGATAAACTGCCGTCAGAGTATGGCTCGGTAGTTGTGGCGTCATCGACGATCACGGTGCGGAGTCCGCTGACTGTACCGGCACTGGATTTGTATGTCAGTGCAGGAAAAAGTGCGGCGCAGTATCCGTGCACAGATAATGTGACTGGTGGAAGTGGAACGTATGCGACTACAGTAATTGAGGAAAAGCTGCCGACAGGATTGAATCGCACGAATCTGCCCGGAGGAAAATATAATGCTTTTAGCTATACAGGTGTTGTTACGGCGTCAGCCGGAGATTACAGTTCACAGTATAAGATCAGCGATACAGAGACACAGGAGAGTATTCAGGTGACTGTGACGATCCATGTGGTTCCTTCTGATCAGGCTGCATTTTACAGTTTTGTGCTTAAGAAGGTGGAAAATCCTGGACTGAAGCAGGATGTTATCGGTGCGATCGGGGAGGATACGATCGTTCTTCGGGTGCCGAGTGGGACGAATGTTACAGAATTGAAGCCTTCGATTGATTATGGCTCAGGCATGGGAACTGAACTTCCTTCAGGATTCTGGAATGGTTCGAAGCATGATTTTACCAGTCCGGTTGTATATACGCTTACAGCACCGGATGGGGTTACAAAGAAGTCTTATACGGTAAGTGTGGAATTTTATGATGATACTTCGGAGGAAGTACAGTCTGGTGACGAGATCCTTTCACCGGCTGATAATACGAAGATCAGCTGTAAGGACAGTGAGGAGGTTATCCTTAAAGGATGGGCCGGAGACAGTTCAAAAGAGATTTCACTTTTCAAATATGTGGTAAATGGAATCAGTTATACTACATCCGCGAATGCCACTACACAGACAATCCCGAATGCCAGGGCATATGAAGTGAAGATTTCTGGAAGTAGCTTGAAGGAAGGAAATAATACTCTGGAAATCTGGGTGATGTATGCTGATAATTCAGGCACCGGAAGCGGTGGCACTTTAAAGAAACTCGGAACAAGAACTGTTGTTAAGGAAGGCCACAAAGCAGTGAAAGACGCAGCGGTAGCAGCCACCTGTGAGACAACCGGAAAAACAGAAGGAAGTCACTGTAGCGTCTGCAATACGGTGATCAAAGCCCAGATCACAACAGCGGCATTAGGCCACAACTGGGACAGCGGAAAGGTAACAAAAGCAGCGACCTGCACCGCAGCCGGAACAAAGACCTACACCTGTACCCGCTGCAAAAAGACACGCACAGAAACGATCGCAGCCACAGGTCACAAGGTAGTGAAAGACGCAGCGGTAGCAGCCACCTGTGAGACCGCAGGAAAAACCGAAGGAAGTCACTGCAGTGTCTGCGGAACCATACTCAAAGCCCAGACCACAACAGCAGCATTAGGCCACAGCTGGGACAGCGGAAAAGTGACAAAAGCAGCAACCTGCACCGCAGCCGGAACAAAGACCTACACCTGTACCCACTGCAAAAAGACACGCACAGAAACGATCGCAGCAACAGGTCACAAAGTAGTGAAAGACGCAGCGGTAGCAGCCACCTGTGAGACCGCAGGAAAAACCGAAGGAAGTCACTGCAGTGTTTGCGGAACCATACTCAAAGCGCAGACCACAACAGCAGCATTAGGCCACAGCTGGGACGGCGGAAGAGTGACAAAAGTAGCAACCTGCACCACAGCCGGAGCGAAGACCTACACCTGTACCCGCTGCAAGAAGATACGAACAGAAACAATCGCAGCAACAGGTCACAAAGCAGTGAAAGACGCAGCAGTAGCAGCTACCTGTGAAACAACCGGAAAGACAGAAGGAAGCCATTGCAGCGTCTGCAACACAGTGATTAAAGCCCAGACCACAGTGGCAGCGTTAGGCCACAGCTGGGACGGTGGAAAGATAACAAAGGCAGCAACCTGTACCACAGCTGGAACGAAGACCTACACCTGTACCCGCTGCAAAAAGACACGAACAGAAACGATCGCAGCCACAGGTCACAAGGCAGTAAAGGATGCAGCAGTAGCAGCCACCTGTGAGACAACTGGAAAAACCGAAGGAAGTCACTGCAGCGTCTGCGGAACCGTACTCAAAGCCCAGACCACAACAGTAGCGCTTGGCCACAACTGGGACGGCGGAAAGGTAACAAAAGCAGCAACCTGCACCACAGCCGGAACGAAGACCTACACCTGTACCCGCTGCAAGAAAACACGCACAGAAACGATCGCAGCCACAGGCCACAAGGCAGTAAAAGACGCGGCGGTAGCAGCCACCTGTGAGACAACCGGAAAGACAGAAGGAAGCCACTGCAGTGTCTGCAACACAGTGATCAAAGCCCAGACTACTACAGCAGCACTCGGCCATAGCTGGGACAGCGGAAAAGTAACCAAGGCAGCAACCTGCACCGCAGCCGGAACGAAGACTTACACCTGCAGCCGCTGCAAGAAGACCCGAACAGAAACAATCGCAGCGACAGGCCACAAAGCGGTAAAAGATGCAGCCGTAGCGGCCACCTGTGAAACAACCGGAAAGACAGAAGGAAGCCACTGCAGTGTCTGCAACACAGTGATCAAAGCCCAGACCACTACAGCAGCACTCGGCCACAGCTGGGACAGCGGAAAAGTAACAAAAGCAGCAACCTGCACCACAGCCGGAACAAAGACCTACACCTGTACCCGCTGCAAGAAAACACGAACAGAAACGATCGCAGCCGCAGGCCACAAGGCAGTGAAAGACGCGGCGGTAGCAGCCACCTGCGAGACAACCGGAAAGACAGAAGGAAGCCACTGCAGCGTCTGCAACACAGTAATCAAAGCTCAGACCACTACAGCAGCACTCGGCCATAGCTGGGACGGAGGAAAGGTAACAAAAGCAGCAACCTGCACCGCAGCCGGAACAAAGACCTACACCTGCACCCGCTGCAAAAAGACACGAACAGAAACGATCGCAGCTACAGGTCACAAGGCGGTAAAAGACGCGGCGGTAGCAGCCACCTGTGAGACAACCGGAAAAACAGAAGGAAGTCACTGCAGCGTCTGCGGAACCGTGATCAAAGCCCAGACCACAACAGCAGCGTTAGGCCATGATTACGGAGAGTGGAAAACAATAAAGGCTGCAACTTATACAGAACCAGGACAGGCAGAAAGAGTTTGCAGAAGAAATGCATCACACAAAGAATACCGTCAGCTCCCGATACTGGAAAAAGCGAAGATCGCTCTGTCAGCCTGCAGTATTCAGCTGTCAGAACAGACCTATGTATACGATGGAATCGAAAAAACACCAACAGTAACCATCACTTACAATGAAAAAACACTGACAGAAGGAAAAGACTACCAGGTATATCTCGCAGATAATGTAAATCCGGGAACAGCAAAGATCACCGTGATCGCCAAAACCGACAGCGATTATACAGGAACAGCCACAATAACCTTTGAGATCCGAAAAGCGCTTCCGGAAAATGCAACCGTGATCGAACCGGGCGCATTCAGCAACTGTACAAACCTGGTGAATCTGAATATCAAAGAAAACGTAACAGAAATAGGCGACAACGCATTTGCAGACAGCAAAAATCTGCAGAATATCTATTTTTATGGCAACAGTCCGAAACTCGGAAATAACATCTTCAAAAATGTAACTGCAACCGTATACTATCCATACACAGACAAAACATGGTCTTTGGATATCCTCCGGGATTACGGCGGAAATATTACCTGGGTACCATGGAATCCAAAAACAGGCAGCCCGGCAAAACGAAGCCTTGCACTGTGCGATATCAGGATCGCAGAGCAGAAATACACCTATGACGGAACCGAAAAAACTCCGGAAATGATCATCATGGATGGAAACTATACACTGCAGAAAAATACAGATTACACCGTAAAATGCAGCAATAACGTCAATGCGGGAAATGCAGAGCTGGAGATCACAGGAGCCGGAAATTACAGCGGAACCTACAAAGCAGGATTCCTTATCGAACAGACAGAGCCGAGCTTGAAATTTGACAAAAAAACAATAACTGTAAAATACGGCACAAAACCATTCCTCTGTGCACTGTCTGAAAAAACAACAGACGGAACCATAACCTACAGCTCCAGCAACCCCAAAGCTGCTGTCGTAGATCCGGCCTCCGGTAAAGTAACCATCAAAGGCGGAGGAACCGCGGCGATCATGGCATACGCTGCAAAGGGAACCAATTATACCGCCGGCTCCACCTTCTGCACCATCAAAGTAACAAAACGCAGCAATACCATCAAAGCCTCCAATATCCGGCGGACCTGGTATGCAAAAGCCCGGAAGATCAGCATCAATGCAAAAGTTTATGGGAAAGCTCCGCTGAAATATTCTTCCAGCAGTAAATCTGTAAAGGTAGACAAAAAAGGAAGGATTACCATTGCGGCGAAATTCACCGGCAGTGCAAGGATCACGATCCGTTCTTCCGCCACAGCAGGATACAATGCCGCCACAAAGAGTATTACAGTCACAGTCAATCCGGCAGGAACTACCCTGATGACGGCAAAGAACCTGTCCGGCAGAAAAGCGCAGATCACATGGAAGAAAAACCGATATGTGACCGGATATGAGATCCAGTATTCCGTAAACAAAAATTTCAGATCCGGAAGCAAAAAAACAGTGTCCGGAGTATCCAAAACGAAATACACGCTGACAAAGCTTCAGAAAAACAAAACGTATTACGTAAGGATCCGCACATACAAAAAATCAGGAACAAAGAAATATTATTCTTCCTGGAGCAAGGTAAAAGCAGTAAGGATCAGAAAGTAGAGGCATGGAAATGAGGATAAATAAAAAAATACTTGCAGGGATTACAGCTGTCAGTATGCTGACTTGCGGGATATGGATGGAAAGTGTTTTTGCAGCGGATACATTCAGTGCGAAGGAGTCAGCAGAAGCTGTATCGGATACTGTGACGGATCCGTCGGCAGAATCTATTACAGGGACTGAAATAAAAGAAGTCCCAACAATAAATGCAGCAGAAATTTCCGAAGCAGAACCGGAAAATAAATCTGAGATTTCAAAGGCACCAGACATGTCAGATGAGCTGGCAGCACCGGATGATCCGGAAACACAAGATACATCAGAAATACCGGAAGAAACAGAGCTTCCGGAAAATGAAGAAGCGGACATTCCGCAGGAAATGCTCCCGGATGATCAGGAAGACCAGCCGGAAGCAGCATTTGAGGAGAACGCAGCATCGGAAGATATGGAAACAGAAACCGATCCGGCAGAAGAAAAGAGCGGTTTTTGTGGAGCGGAGGAGAATACTGTATCCTGGAGCCTTGATGAAAACGGAGTTCTCGAGATCGCAGGACAGGGAGCCATGAATGAATGGCAAAATGAGGAAGAAGTCCCCTGGAACGGATACCGTGACCAGATAACAGAGGTCCGGATCAAGGAGGGCGTTACCAGCATCGGAGCCTATGCATTTGCAGACTGCGAAAATCTTGTAAAGCTTGACATTGCGGACAGTGTTCAAACTATAGGTGCATTTGCATATTTTAACTGCAGTGGTCTTTCCACACTGACCATCGGCTGAGATCATCGGGATCACAGGCTGGATCGGGCATAATAAGAAGCCCCGGAACACGAGGCAGCTTCAGAGAAGTTATAACTTCGACTTCCTGAGGTCTGTCCGTGTTCCGGGGCTTTAAGTTTTTAAGGTATCCGAAAGGTGAGATTGTTATCTAGCTGATCACAGAGTAACTCAGTGGATCGCCATACCGGCTACAAAGAAATACATTACAACAAAATGGCACACACTTCCCAGCATCACAAAGACATGAAATACTTCGTGGGAGCCGAAATTCTTATGCTTCGCATTGAAGATCGGAAGCTTCAGCGCATAGATCACACCGCCGATGGTATAGATGATGCCGCCGGCAAGGAGCCATCCGAAGCCTGCACGGGGCAGATTGTGGAAGATCGGAACAAAAGCAAGTACACACAGCCAGCCCATTCCAATGTAGATCACAGAGGAAAGCCATTTCGGGCAGTTGATCCAGCAGCCCTTGAGGATCATTCCGATGATGGCAACGGTCCATACGAGGGCACAGAGGATATAGCCGGTGCGTCCGTGGAGAACAATCAGGCATACAGGAGTGTAGCTGCCGGCGATCATCACGAAGATCATCATGTGATCCATTTTTTTCAGACGGCGGTTCACCTTGGCTGTGGAGCTTACGGAATGGTAAAGTGTGCTTGCTAGGTAAAGAAGGATCATGGTAAGGATAAAAACACTTACTGCAAAAACATGGAGAACATCTGCACTTCTAGCCGCCTTCACGATCAGCGGAGTGGCTCCGGCCACGGCAAGAAGCATGCCGATTCCGTGGGTTATGGCGCTTCCCGGATCTTTTAATTTAAATTTCATATAAAAACACCTCCTGCAAAAAAATCTGCTGTTTATATCATATGGACAACTTCAAGATCGGTTCATCAATGACGGATCATTGCGACAGTTTACGATGTAATAATGTAGAAACTGATAAAATAACATGTAGTATTCAAAACTACATATCAAGTATACGAATACTATACCACTATTATTCAAAAATGCAACCCCTATTTTCGAAAAAAAATTTTATCAGGATTTAACAAAGCCTTGTTATGGAATAAACATCCGATCAGTATAATTGTATGCAAATCGTGAAGAGAGGGCATTCATAAACATGCAGTCAGGCAAAATCTGAATGCCCGCTTGATACGATACGGATAATTACAGATAAAGTCGGCCGAAAAAGAAAAATATATGGCGGCGCAGGAGGAAAAATGGCAGATACAATATACATGAACAGGGAATTATCCTGGCTGAAGTTTAATGAAAGAGTACTCGAGGAGGCTGAGAATCCGGAAAATCCGCTGTGTGAACGTCTCACATTTGCATCCATCTATCAGAGCAACCTGGATGAATTTTATATGGTACGGGTGGGATCTCTGGTGGATCAGATGCTTCTGGCAAAGGATATCCGTGAAAATAAAACCAATATGACACCGGAAGAACAGCTGGATGCGATCCTTGCCAGAACAAAAAAACTGAATCGGAAAAGAGATGCAGTTTATGAAGAAATCATGGAAAAGCTGGAACAATACGGCATACATATGCTGAATTTCCATAAGATCGAAAAAGAGGATCGCAATTATCTGGACCGCTATTTTGAAGCAGAGGTGGCTCCGGTTATTTCTCCGTCTATCGTCGGAAAAAGACAGCCGTTTCCATTTCTCCGGAATAAGGAGATCTATGCGGTAGTAGTTCTGGAAACAAAAAAAGGAAAAGAAAAGCTGGGTATCATTCCGTGCAGCAGTGCAGGTATCCAGCGTCTGATCCCGGTTCCGGGAAAAACCGGCACCTACATGTTGTCTGAAGAGCTGATCCTTCACTTTGTTTCAAAAATCTTCAAGGGCTATCACATCAAGGCAAAGTCCCTGCTTCGTATTACCAGAAATGCGGATATTGACGCAGATGCTCTTTATGATGAAGATCTGGATTACCGTGAGTTTATGGTAGAACTGATCAAGGCAAGAAAGAAACTGGCACCGATCCGTCTGGAGCTGTCAAGAGAAATGGACGGAGATGTTGTTGAAACACTTTGCGAGTATCTGGAAGTGGACAAGAATTATGTATTCCGGGGAGATATACCACTGGATCTTTCTTTTGTATTCCAGATCCAGGATGGCCTGAGAAAAAGAACAGAGCTTTTTTATGAAAAAAGAATTCCTCAGAAGTCTCCTCTGTTTAACAATCACGAACCGATCCTTGACCAGATCGCGAAAAAGGACCGTTTTCTTTCCTACCCATATGAAAGCATCAAGCCGTTTCTTACAATGCTTCATGAGGCTGCCAATGATGAGGCTGTAGTTTCCATTAAGATGACACTCTACCGTGTGGCAAAACAGAGTAAGGTTGTGGAGGCTCTGATCGAAGCAGCAGAAAACGGAAAGGAAGTTTTCGTTCTGGTGGAGCTGAAGGCGCGTTTTGATGAGGAAAACAATATTGGATGGTCCCGGCTCCTGGAGGATGCGGGCTGTCACGTGATCTACGGTCTGGATGGTTATAAGGTACATTCCAAGCTTTGCCAGATCATGAAGAAAAAAGATGGAAATGTGGAATATTATACACAGATCGGAACAGGAAACTATAATGAAAAAACAGCCCGTCTGTATACAGACCTTTCTCTTATGACTGCGGATCCGAAGATCGGAACGGAAGCGGCCAGAGTATTCCAGGCACTGGCAATGGGAGAAACCGTTGAAGATATGGAGCATCTTCTTGTGGCACCAAGATGTCTTCAGAACAAAGTGCTTGCCATGATCGATGAGGAGATCAAGCATGCGAAGGCCGGAGAACAGGCATATATCGGTCTGAAAATGAATTCTCTGACAGATAAACGTATTATGAACAAGCTTGTAGAAGCATCCTGTGCAGGAGTACACATTGATATGGTGATCCGTGGTATCTGCTGTCTGATCCCGGGAGTGAAGGGGCAGACAGAAAATATCCACATTATCAGTATTGTAGGACGTTTTCTGGAGCATTCCCGTATTTATATTTTCGGAACACAGGAGAGAGCAAGGATCTATATTTCCTCTGCAGACTTTATGACAAGAAATACTCTTCGTCGTGTAGAAGTTGCGGCGCCTATCGAGGATCCGGATATCCGTATGCAGATCCAGGAAATGTTTGTGACAATGCTCAGTGATAATCGAAAAGCAAGGATCATGAACAATAAGGGAAATTATAAGATCGAACCATCCGATAATGCTCCGCTTAATTCTCAGGAAGTATTTCTGCAGCAGGCATACGACAATGCGGCTCCTGCAGCGACAGATAAATAAGAGATTTTTATGCATATTTCTCCCAGTTTTTCGCATAATAACCATATGAAAAACAAATGGTTGACATAACATTGACGTACAATGAACAGAAAATACAGGAGGAATTCAGGAAGATGAAAGCAACGGGAATTGTTCGCAGGATCGATGATCTGGGCAGGGTTGTGATTCCAAAAGAGATACGAAAGACACTGCGGATCAAGGAAGGAACGCCACTGGAGATTTTTACAGACAGAGAAGGACAGATCATCCTGAAAAAATATTCGCCTATTGGAGAATTGAATTCGTTTGCTGTGGAATATGCGGAAGCGCTGGTACAGACCACCGGACTGACGGCATGTATCACGGATCGTGATCAGGTGGTGGCGGCATGTGGCAGCGGAAGCCGGGAACTGGAAGGAAAAGAGATCAGTTCTGAGCTGGATGCAGTCATTGCCGGCAGAGAATGCAGACTGATCAGTCGGAGCAGCAGGGAAAATATCCCGATCATTGTCGATGACAGTGATTCTTTTGAACGAAAAATGATACAGCCTGTTCTGTGTGCCAGCGATGCGATCGGGGCCGTGATCCTTCTGTCCAGAAGCGAAAAAGCGGAAATGGGTGACACGGAGCGTGCACTTGTCCGCACAGCAGCCGGTTTTCTTGGCAGACAGATGGAGCAGTAAACGTGCATCAGATGTACAGAAAAATGTGTGAAGATCAAGATATAAACATCAGATGCAGATGCCAGGAGGCAGCAGATCAGGGAGGGTGCGGGCACCGGGAAGGAAAACTGTGGTATTCTTCCAGAGTCAGATTTGTGATGGTGAGCCAGGAAGCCAGAGGTTTGGTCACATAGCGGATGTGCCAGGGCTCGTAAGGGAAGCCGGTGATCTCCTCTCTGTTTTTGGGATACCGGAGGATGAAACCATAGAGCGGAGCGTTCTTTTTCAGCCAGCGGCCTTCTCCTGTTGCGGAAAACCTTTCGGAGAGCTCCATATGGATGGAAGGACAGGAGACATCCAGAGCAAGTCCGCTCTGATGCTCGCTCGTACCTGGCCTGGCAACAAAAGGGCTTTCCGTAAAGAGCTCCTTCTGTCGCTGGTAGGAACGATATCCGGAAACTGCCCACAGGTTCAGACCACATCTGTGACAGGCATGAAAAAGCTGAGAAGCCGCTTTTGCAGCCTGGTATTCCAGAAGCCGCTTCGGATCTCCCGGTGCTGCTTCAAATGGAAGTCCGATATCGATAAGATGTTCCGGCACAAAGGCTTCCGGCAGAGGATGCTCCCTGCTGATCAGCCGGGTATAAAATTCTCTGTGCAATAAAAACCCTCCTTTCCTTATCCATAAGCTTATGATAAGAAAGGAGGGTTTATGAATGCTTATTTCTGTTTATCAGAGCTCTTTTTCACTCATTTCTTCCAGGAGAGCCTTCTTCATGTCATAGAGTGACTGGGAGAGATCTACATAAACCTTCTGCGGATTAACGAAACGTCTGGATTCATCCCACAGTGTGTTCTGCTCCTGTTTGCAGTAGTCGCGGAGTTCCATGACAGATGGAGACTTGTAAACGCTCTTACCATCTTTAATTACAGGAACAAGGAGCTCACGGAGTTCGTAGGTTCCGCCAAGAACCTTGGTCTTTTTCCAGGTGTCAACCGGGTCGAAGATCACCATAGTTTCTTCCGGATCGAATTTCTCATCTGCAAGGCAGATCAGATCGGCCTTGATCTTGCCGGTCTTCTTGCTGTAGATACGGTATACAGTCTTGTTGCCCGGGTTGGTAACCTTTTCTGTGTTTTCGGAAAGCTTGATCTTTGGCTGGAAGGCATCGCTGTCAGCGTCCTTTACAGCGGCAAGCTTGTATACGCCGCCGAATGCCGGATTGTTATCGGCTGTGATCAGCTTGGTTCCGACGCCCCAGGAATTGATCTTGGCATCCTGGGCCTTCAGGCTTTCGATAAGATATTCATCAAGATCGCTGGATGCGGAAATGGTAGCATCATCGAAACCGGCAGCAGCCAGCATCTTGTAAGCTTTTTTGGAAAGATATGCAAGATCACCGCTGTCGATACGGATTCCATAGTTCTTCAGCTGGATACCTTCCTCACGCATCTCCTCAAATACACGGATCGCATTGGGAACACCGGATTTCAGGACATCGTAGGTGTCAACCAGAAGAGTACAGGAATTCGGGTAAAGTCTCGCATAGGTCTTAAAGGCAGTGTACTCATCCGGGAAACTCATGATCCAGGAATGAGCATGTGTTCCGAGAACCGGAACGTTAAACATTTGGCCGGTCAGTACGTTGGAAGTACCGGCACATCCGCCGATCACTGCAGCTCTGGCACCGAAGATCCCGGCGTCCGGACCCTGGGCACGGCGAAGACCGAATTCCATGATGGGATCGCCCTTGGCTGCGTGGCATACACGTGCTGCCTTAGTGGCAATAAGACTCTGATGGTTCATAATGTTCAGGATGGCCGTCTCTACAAGCTGAGCTTCCATGATCGGTGCGATAACCTTGACCATCGGCTCTCTCGGGAAGATCACGGTTCCCTCCGGAATTGCGTAGATATCACCGGTGAATCTGAAGTTGCTCAAATACTCAAGGAAATCATCCTCAAAGATGCCAAGACTTCTCAGATAGGTAATGTCTTCTTCTGAGAAACGGAGATTTTCGATGTATTCGATCATCTGCTCCAGTCCTGCACAGATGGCAAAACCGCCATCGCACGGATTGTTTCGGTAGAACATGTCAAAGACAACGGTCTGGTTGGTAGGGTTTTTGAAATATCCCTGCATCATGGTAAGCTCATAGAGGTCCGTGAGCAGAGTAAGGTTATTTGCTCGCATAGCGTTCTCCTTTGGATGCCTCCGGATATTGTGACCGGAGGGAAATACACGGTTGTTTCCGTTCTTTTTATTATACGGCTTATTATAACACAAAGGAGTGGATTGTAAATTTTTTTTTACTGCGTCAACCCGCATATAATAAGGAGTTTTAACAGCAGTTTAAGAAATTTTGAAAAAAAATAAAAAAAATTAAAAAAAGGGGTTGCAATTTCAAAAAAGCTGTTATATAATAACATCCGTCGCAAGCGATAAGGCAAGCGAAAAACAAAACACATAGGGCTATCGCCAAACGGTAAGGCAACGGACTCTGACTCCGTCAGTTCAAGGTTCGAATCCTTGTAGCCCTGCTTCTTAAGTACCTCAGTTACGAGGTACTTTTTTGGTACTCAAAAATAAGAAGATATTCGCAATCCGCTGCGCCCCAAAAAAAACAAGTGCGTTTCTTCCTGCCAAGTGTTACAATAAAGTATAGACAGTATGACAGGAGGCATGAATGAGTTACAGTTTTGAGAGTCGAGTAAGATTCAGTGAGATCGGAGAAGATGGCTGTCTGACGCTGCCGGGAGTTCTGGATTATTTTCAGGATTGCTGTACCTTTGAATCCGAGCAGACAGGAGTCGGTATGGAAGTATTAAAGGAACAGAAAAGAGCCTGGGTACTTTCTGCATGGCAGGTGATCATGAAGCGGTATCCAAAGCTTGGTGAAAATATAAAAGTAACAACAATTCCTTATGGATTTCGTGGATTTATCGGAATGCGTAATTTTATTCTTGAGACAATGGATGGTGAGAAGCTGGCATGGGCCAATTCCTACTGGTCCTTTATCAATACAGAAACCGGTCTTCCGGAAAAGCTGACACCGGTAGATACAGATCCCTATGATCTGGGCGAAAAAATAGAGATGGATTATGCACCAAGAAAGATCGCGCTTCCGAAGGAACGGGAAGTGCAGAATGCTTTTTCCGTACAGAAGCATCATCTGGACACCAATCATCATGTGAACAACTGTCAGTATATCCGGATGGCAGCGGATCATCTGCCTGAGGATTTTAAAGTTGGTCAGCTTCGTGCTGAATATAAACGTCAGGCAGTACTGGATAATGTTATCATTCCGGAAGTATATATGACAGAAAATAAAGAAGCTGTAGTTCTCAACGCGGAGGATAAAGAACCTTACGCAGTAGTTGAGTTTACAAAATAAATACAGGCGGTAGAGATTAGTACATCGTTTTTGAAACAACTATACCGTAAAAGGAGGGCGCGCTATGCTTGAAAAATTAAAAGAAGAAGTTTACAGAGCAAATATGGATCTGCCAAAATATGGTCTTGTTACCTTTACATGGGGAAATGTCAGCGGGATCGACAGGGAGCAGGGACTTTTTGTGATCAAGCCAAGTGGTGTGGATTATGACAAGCTGACACCGGAAGACATGGTAGTGGTAGATCTTGATGGAAATAAAGTAGAAGGAAGATACAATCCATCCTCTGATACACCGACACATGCAGTTCTTTACAGAGCGTTTTCGAATATCGGCGGCATCGTACATACCCACTCATCCTGGGCAACAAGCTGGGCGCAGGCAGGCAGATCGATCCCGTGTTATGGAACCACACATGCAGATTACATTTACGGAGAAGTACCATGTGTGCGTAATCTGACCAAAAGAGAGATCGAAGAGGCATATGAGAAGAACACGGGAGTTCTTATTGCTGATTATTTCAAAAACAAAGATTATGAAGCAGTACCGGCCGTGCTGTGCAAGAACCACGGACCTTTTACCTGGGGTAAGGATGCTCATGAGGCAGTTCATAACGCAGTTGTTCTTGAGGAGGTTGCCAAGATGGCATCTCGCTGCGAGCTGATCAATCCGGATGTAAAACCGGCACCGCAGGAGCTTCAGGATAAGCATTACTACAGAAAACATGGTGCAAATGCATATTATGGTCAGGTAGGACAGGAAGACTGATCAGAAGAAAAAACAGTTTGACCCGATGGTGGATCGTCAATATCCGCTTGAGTGGAAATGCCGCGGAACAGTACCGCGGCATTTTTTGTCGAAAAATGCAGAAAATGTCAGATTTGCTGACCTTTAACACAGGTGCCGCCGAAATATATGCTAATGTCAAGAAAAATGCAGAACATTAACACATTTATTAAAATAGGTGGCAGGATGAAAATATACACTTATCAGGGAAAAAAGAACGTTTCCGGAGAAAAAATACGCCAGATGAGGAATATGAAACGGATGTCGCAATCTGCGCTGGCAGCAAAAATGCAGGTGGAAGGAGTGATGCTGGAGCGTGACAGTATCAGCCGGATCGAAGGAGGAGAACGTTTTGTGGCAGATTATGAACTGCGGGTGTTTGCAAAGGTGCTGGGAGTGGATGTGAAGTGGCTGCTGAATGAGCAGTAAATAAGGCAATATTGGATTACAGTTCGCTGGTAATATTCCGCGAAGCGTGTTACTGAAAACGGAGTGAAAAGTAACAATATTGGTCTGAATGGCAGGAATCTGTGTAAACTACTTGATATTTATGTCGGAAACTGCTACAGTATAAAGAAAAAAAGATGGCCGGGAAGTCCTGCGGAGGGCAAACGGTCACGGATAAGAAGATAGAGGCGCGGATTTTATCAGTATTTATGGATGCAAGGCCCTGGCAGGCTGTTCATAAAGAAAGGAAAATTTGCCGAAGTGCTCTGGAAGGCCAGATGACAGGGTGCTGGGATAACGCAGAATATGCGTTGTACTGTCACGGATGTGGAGCGCTATCGGTAGCACTTCGGGAGATCTGCATTTAATATGCTGAATGGAGATTTTCTGACAGGCTATTAGTTAAATAAGGATTATTTAACCGGAGGTGTTCTTAAGAAGAGACAGCCTCCGTTTTTTTGTCCCCGAAAAGGGAGGAGAAAAATGAGTAAAAAAGCAGGAACAGCATTGTCTGTTATGGCAATGGTATTCATGGGCGCACTGGCAAGTCCCCTGACTGTGCTGGCTGCGGATGCGGAGGAGACTTACCAGCCTGCTCTGTATGCAACGATCTGGGCACTGCTTCCACCTCTTGTTGCGATCGTCCTTGCACTGATCACAAAAGAAGTATACAGTTCTCTGTTTGTGGGAATTGTAGTAGGAGCACTGATCTATTCCGGATTTAAATTTGAAGGAACGGTAACACAGATTTTTGAGGGAGGAATCATCAAGGTTCTTTCTGACAGCTATAACGTAGGTATCCTGATCTTCCTGGTAATCCTGGGATCTGTGGTATGTATGATGAACAAGGCCGGCGGCTCCGCCGCATTCGGACGATGGGCCAGCAAAAAGATCCACACGCGTGTGGGTGCAGAGCTTGCAGCGATCATCCTTGGAATCCTGATCTTCATTGACGATTATTTTAACTGCCTGACAGTAGGAAGCGTTATGCGTCCGGTAACTGACAGACATCACGTATCCAGAGCGAAATTTGCATACCTGATCGATGCGACAGCCGCTCCGGTATGTATCATCGCACCGATCTCATCCTGGGCTGCTGCAGTCAGCGGATTCGTAGAGGGACAGGATGGACTTGCGATTTTTGTAAGAACCATCCCGTATAACTTTTACGCGATCCTTACGATTGTAATGATGGTTGGCATGGTACTGATGAAAACCGAGTTTGGTGCCATGAGAACACATGAGATCAATGCTCTGAACGGAGATCTTTATACAACATCTGCAAGACCGTATGAGAATGCAACGGATGATGAGACACCGAATCCGAGAGGAAAGGTGATCGATCTTGTGATCCCGATCGTTATGCTTGTTATCTGCTGTGTCATCAGTATGATCTATACAGGAGGATTTTTCAGCGGAACAGATTTTGTTACCGCATTTTCACAGAGTGATGCCTCTACAGGCCTTGCAATGGGAAGTGCTTTTGGTCTGGTGTTTGCCATTATTTTCTATATGATCCGCCGTGTGGTCAATTTCAGAGACTGTATGGGATGCATCCCGGAAGGATTCAAGGCTATGGTACCGGCGATCATGATCCTGACCTTTGCATGGACACTGAAGGCTATGACAGACTCACTTGGTGCAGCGGTATTCGTAGAAGAAGCCATGCGTTCTGTTGCCGGTGGTATTGAAGTTATCCTTCCGGCCATTATTTTCCTGGTTGGATGTGGACTTGCATTTGCTACAGGTACTTCCTGGGGAACCTTTGGTATCCTGATCCCGATCGTTGTTGCGGTATTTGAGAAATCCAGTCCTGAGATGATGATCATTTCCATGTCCGCCTGCATGGCAGGTGCAGTTTGCGGAGACCACTGCTCACCGATCTCCGATACAACGATCATGGCTTCCGCAGGAGCACAGTGTGATCATGTGACTCACGTTTCCACACAGCTTCCGTATGCGATCCTGGCTGCGGCAGTATCCTTTGTAACTTATATTGTTGCAGGCTTTGTAAAAACAGCATGGATCGCTCTTCCGGTGGGAATCGTGCTGATGCTGATCGTACTTTTTGTCATTAAAATGATGAACCCGATGCCGGTTGAGAAACCAACAGAATAACAGACTGACCCAATGTGGGGGCAGATTCCCCCATGAATGGCAAATAAAAGGCAGTGACGGAAAGAAATTTCCGAAGCTGCCTTTTTTGTGCTTTCTATAATAATTCTCTTATGTTATAATGCAGGACAGACAGCAAATAGTAAATGATCATATATAGTTTTAAGGAACAGGAGTAAGAATGATAGAATTAGGTAAAAAACAGAAATTACTGGTTGTAAAAACCGTGGATTTCGGAATATATCTTGGAGAGGACCGAAACGCACCTCAGAATGAGCGAGTGCTTCTTCCGTCCAAACAGGTACCGGAAGGAACCAAAGCAGGTGATGAGATCGAAGTATTCATCTATAAGGATTCCCAGGACAGACTGATCGCAACTACCCGTGAGCCGATGCTTCAGGTAGGACAGACAGCAGTCCTTAAGGTAAAACAGGTTACCAGGATTGGTGCTTTTCTTGACTGGGGACTGGAGAAGGATCTTCTTCTTCCGTATCATGAGCAGACCAACCGGGTCCGTGAAGGCGAGGAGTGTCTGGTAGCTCTTTATGTAGATAAGAGCAGCAGACTCTGTGCAACCATGAAGGTGTATCATTATCTTTCCACCAGAACTCCTTATGTACCGGGAGATTCGGTAAAGGGGCGTGTCTATGAGATCAGTGGGAATTTCGGCGTTTTTGTTGCGGTAGATGATAAATATTCCGCTCTGATCCCGGCACGGGAGGCAACAGGCAAGTACAGACCGGGAGCTATTCTTGATCTTCGTGTCACAGAGGTGAAAGAGGATGGCAAGATGAACGTCAGTGACCGCCAGAAGGCTTACATCCAGATCAATGAGGATGCAGAGAGCGTATTCAGTGTGATCGAGGAATTTGCAGGGGTGCTGCCATTTGATGATCATGCCTCACCGGAAGTCATCAAGAGAGAGTTTGGCCTCAGTAAGAACGCATTCAAGCGTGCAGTCGGTCATCTGATGAAGGAAGGAAAAGTAGAGATCCGTGACAAAAGGATCTACATTAAAAAATAACAAGGTGTTGACCGGCTCCGGATCAGACACGCTCCGGCACGTTCAGAGAAAAGTGCAGAGCGGGGAGGATCCGGAGCCCTGTTTTTTACGATAAGGAGAATAAATTTGGAGTTTACACATTTACATGTCCATACAGAATACAGCCTTCTGGATGGCTCCAATAAGATCAAAGAATATGTAGCCAGAGTAAAAGAGCTGGGTATGGACAGTGCGGCGATCACCGATCATGGCGTTATGTATGGTGTGATCGATTTTTACAGGGCTGCAAGAGAAGCCGGGATCAATCCGATCCTCGGATGTGAGGTTTATGTGGCTCCGGGCTCCCGTTTTGACAGAGAAGTGGGAAGTGGGGATGACCGTTATTATCATCTGGTCCTGCTGGCTGAGAATAATCAGGGATACAGCAACCTGATGAAAATTGTATCTAAGGCATTCGTGGAAGGGTTTTATTACAAGCCACGTGTGGATCTGGAGCTTCTGGAAAAATATCACGAGGGTATCATTGCCTTAAGTGCCTGCCTGGCGGGAGAGGTCGCCAGATATCTTGCACGTGGAATGTATGAGGATGCCAAGATCGCGGCATTACGTTACCAGGATATTTTCGGAAAAGGAAATTTCTTTCTGGAGCTTCAGGACCATGGGATCCCGGAGCAGCAGACCGTAAACCAGCAGCTTCTCCGTATGCACAGAGAGACGGGGATCGATCTGGTTGCCACCAATGATGTGCATTACACTATGGCAGAGGATGCGGAACCACATGATGTTCTTCTTTGTCTGCAGACTCAGAAAAAGCTCAGCGATGAGAACAGAATGCGCTATGAGGGCGGCCAGTATTATGTGAAATCGCCGGAGGAGATGGCGAGGCTTTTTCCATATGCGCTGGAAGCGCTGGAAAACACGCACAGGATCGCGGAGAGATGTCATGTGGAGATTGAATTTGGTGTGACCAAGCTGCCGAAATATGATGTGCCGGACGGACTTACCTCCTGGGAATATCTGAACAAGCTTTGCCATGAGGGACTTGAGCAGCGTTATCATCCGGTAACAGAGGAGCTGAAAAAGCGCCTGGATTATGAGCTGTCTACGATCAAAAACATGGGATATGTAGATTACTTTCTCATTGTATGGGATTTTATCAAATATGCCAGGGACAACGATATCATGGTCGGTCCGGGACGAGGCTCTGCCGCAGGAAGCCTGGTTGCCTATACACTTGGGATCACCCAGCTGGACCCGATCCGGTATGATCTGCTCTTTGAACGTTTCCTGAATCCGGAGCGAGTATCCATGCCGGATATCGATGTGGATTTCTGCTTCGAACGGAGACAGGAGGTTATTGATTATGTAAGAAGAAAATATGGTGATGACTGCGTGGTTCAGATCGTTACCTTCGGTACACTGGCAGCCCGCGGTGTCATTCGTGATGTAGGCCGTGTTCTGGATATGCCTTATGCCCAGGTGGACACCATCGCCAAGATGATCCCACAGGAGCTGAATATCACCATTGACAAGGCACTGGGAATGAATCCGGAGTTTCGCAAGGCTTACGAGGAACAGGACGATATCCATCGTCTGATCGATCTGGCAAAACGTCTGGAGGGGCTTCCGAGGCATACCTCCATGCATGCGGCAGGTGTTGTGATCAGCCAGAAGGATGTATCGGAATACGTACCCCTTTCCAGAGCACAGGATGGTTCCATTGTCACGCAGTTTACCATGACAACACTGGAAGAGCTGGGACTTCTGAAAATGGATTTCCTGGGTCTCCGTACCCTGACGGTTATCCAGAATGCTGTGAAAATGGTGGAAAAAAGTACCGGTATGCTTCTGGATATGCAAAAGATCGACTACAACGACAAAAAGGTACTGGATTCTCTCGGAACAGGACGTACTGACGGCGTGTTCCAGCTGGAGAGTGCCGGAATGAAAAGCTTCATGAAGGAGCTGAAGCCTCAGAGCCTTGAGGACGTGATCGCGGGAATTTCGCTTTACCGTCCGGGTCCCATGGATTTCATTCCGCAGTACATCCGCGGAAAAAACCGTCCGGATACCATCCGTTATGACTGTCCGCAGATGGAGCCGATCCTGAAGCCAACCTATGGCTGTATCGTATACCAGGAGCAGGTTATGCAGATCGTCCGTGAGCTTGCAGGCTACACCCTTGGACGAAGTGACCTGGTGCGCCGTGCCATGTCCAAGAAAAAAGCTTCTGTTATGGCAAAAGAACGCCAGAATTTCGTTTACGGAAACGTGGAAGAGGGAGTACCGGGATGTATTGCCAACGGTATTTCCGAGGAGATCGCAAACAAGATCTACGATGAGATGACAGATTTTGCAAAGTATGCCTTCAATAAGTCTCACGCTGCCGCTTATGCAGTGGTTTCCTACCAGACGGCATATCTCAAATATTACTATCCGGTAGAATTTATGGCTGCACTGATGACATCCGTTGTGGAAATGCCGAACAAGGTTGCCGAGTATATTTCGGTATGCCGCCAGATGGGGATCCGGATCCTTCCTCCGGATATCAATCATGGTGTTTATGGCTTTTCTGTTGACAATGGTTCCATTCGTTATGCACTTTCTGCCATCAAGAGTATCGGCCGTCCGGTAATCGAGGGGATTGTGCGGGAGCGTGAGGAGCACGGAGAATATACCTCCCTGAAAACATTTATTGAGCGAAATATCGACCAGATCAACAAGAGAGTTGTGGAAAATCTGATCAAGGCCGGAGCGCTGGATTGCCTGGAGGGAAACCGGAATCAGAAAATGACGGTTTATACGCAGATCATAGACAGTATCAACCAGGATAAGAAACATACCATGGCGGGACAGCTGAGTCTTTTTGATATTGCGCCTGAAGAAGATAAAAAGGAATTTGAGATCCGTATGCCGCAGGCAGCAGAATATCCGAAGGAGACGATACTGACCTTTGAGAAGGAAGTTCTCGGCATCTATCTCAGCGGTCATCCGCTGGAGCGTTACCGGAACATGATGGAAAAAATGATCTCTGCAAAAACTTCTGATTTTCAGCCGGATGATGAAACAGGGATACCGGAGGTTTACGATAACCAGAAAGTGATCGTGGGTGGAATGATCACGGATAAAACCATAAAATATACAAAGAATAATAAGGTAATGGCGTTCCTTACAGTGGAAGATCTGGTAGGCACCGTGGAGGTTGTGGTATTTCCACGTGATTACGAAAAATGCCAGATGTTCCTGAATGAAGATGCCCGGCTCTTTATTCAGGGAAGAGTATCCGCAGAAGACGACAAAGCCAGCAAGCTGATCCTGGAAAAGGTCCGTCTTTTTGATGATATGCCAAGAGAACTGTGGCTCCAGTTTGAAAGCCGGGAAGAGTACGCAAAAGCCGAGACCGGTCTGGTAGACGATCTGATGGAATCCAGAGGAAACAGCACGGTGGTTATTTATCTCAAAGATGTCAAGGCAATGAAGAAACTTCCCCCTGCTTATCAGGTCCATATCGAGGATTCCTGGTTGGAGCGCATGTGTAAAAAATATGGAAGTTCCAATGTTAAAATTGTGGAGAGAGTATTGAAAAACTTATAAAAATGCTATAAACTATACCCGAATATGTGTATTACAATAGGTTGTTTCATAAGATGGAGGATAACAATATGGCAGAGAACAAAATCAAAACGATCGGCGTTTTGACCAGTGGCGGTGACGCACCTGGAATGAATGCTGCAATCCGTGCTGTTGTCAGAAGAGGATTAAGCAGCGGACTGAACGTAAAGGGAATCTATAAAGGATACAGCGGTCTCTTAAATGAAGAGATCAGAGATATGACAGCAAAGGACGTTTCCGATACGATTGAGCGAGGCGGAACAATTCTTTATACTGCCAGATGTGCAGAGATGAGAACAGAGGAAGGACAGCAGCAGGCTGCAGAGATCTGCAGAAAGCATGGAATCGACGGTCTTGTTGTTATCGGTGGAGACGGATCCTTCGCAGGTGCTCAGAAGCTTGCGAACCTTGGAATCAATACCATTGGCCTGCCGGGAACTATTGACCTTGATATCGCATGTACCGAGTACACCATCGGTTTCGATACTGCTGTAAATACAGCTATGGAAGCTATTGACAAGGTACGTGATACATCCACATCCCATGAGAGATGCAGTATCATCGAGGTTATGGGACGTAACGCCGGATACCTTGCAGTATGGTGCGGTATCGCAAACGGTGCTGAGGATATCCTGATCCCGGAGAAATATGATTACGATGAGCAGAAGCTTATTGACAATATCGTAGAGAGCCGTAAGAAAGGCAAGAAACACCATATCATCGTAAATGCTGAGGGTATCGGCCATTCAGAGGCTATGGCGAAGCGTATCGAGGCTGCAACAGGTATCGAGACACGTGCAACGATCCTTGGTCACATGCAGCGTGGTGGAAGCCCTACATGTAAGGACCGTGTATATGCGTCCATGATGGGTGCTCTTGCAGTAGATCTTCTTGTTGCCGGAAAACGCAGCCGTGTGGTTGGATACCGTCATGGTGAGTTTGTTGATTTCGACATCAATGAGGCTCTTGCAATGCAGAAGAATGTAGATTCCTACATGTGGGAGGTCTGCAATTCTCTTTCTCATAATTACAGAAAATAAAGATATTTATGAACTTAAAAAAAGTTTCAGACGGATTGCATAAACTGAATACGTCACAAATAATTGCCCTCGGCTTTGCGGGGGTGATTTTTGTAGGTGGACTTATTTTGTGGATGCCGTTCTGCAGTGCACCCGGGCAGGCTGTTACCTTCCCGGATGCTGTTTTTACAGCGGCGACCAGCGTATGTGTGACAGGACTTTCCACAGTTGTTATGGCAGTCCAGTGGAGCCCCATTGGAAAAGCGGTTATCCTGTGCCTGATACAGATCGGCGGAATCGGACTGATCGCACTGGCGAATATGATATTTATCAGCCTCCGGCGGAAAATTTCCCTGAAAAACCGGCGGATCATCAAGGAATCCTATAACCTGGATGAAATGGGTGGAGTCGTGGCTGTAGTCCGCAGTGTGGTGAAATGCGTGTTTCTTGCAGAAGGAATCGGTGCGGTCCTGTATGCGTTTTGCTTTGTACCGGAATTTGGAATAAAAAAAGGTCTGGTGCATGCCATATTTCTGGCGGTATCTGCATTCTGCAACGCTGGGATCGATCTTTTCGGGGAAACAAGCCTTTCGGTATATGTGAGCAATCCGCTGGTCAATATCACTACGATTGGCCTGATCATTGTGTCAGGTCTTGGATTTATCGTCTGGTGGGATCTGTGGGATAAATTCCGCAAGGTTCTGAGAAAAGAGCTCTCCCCATCCAGAGTTTTTCGTGTACTGCGGCTTCAGAGCAAGCTGGTCCTTACGATGACCGGGATCCTGGTATTTTCAGGAGCATTTCTGGTATTTATCTTTGAATCCGGAAACCCTTCCACGCTGAAGGGGGCACCACTGGGAACAAAGCTCATGGCATCCTTTTTCCAGTCAGTGACAACACGTACGGCGGGATTTTATACCATGGATCAGTCACTTTTGTCCACACCTACCGTGATCATTTCCCTGCTGTGGATGTTTATCGGAGGATCACCCATGGGCACTGCCGGTGGTGTGAAGACTACTACCATTGCGGTTCTGATCCTTTCCATTGCAGCATATCTTCAGGGAAAAAAGGATGTAGAGGTATACGGCCGCAGGATCCGTGAGAGCTATCTCCGTTCTGCCATGGTTGTTGCAGGAACCAGTGTGCTGATCCTTTTTACCATGACGGTGCTTTTGTCCGCAGTAATGCCGGGAGTGGATCTGGCAGATGTTTTATATGAGATCACTTCTGCGGGGGCTACAGTAGGACTTTCAAGAGGACTGACACCTCAGCTGAATGTGGCAGGCAAGTGGATCGTGATCCTTACCATGTATCTGGGACGTATCGGACCGCTGACACTTGGAACAGCAGTTGTGATGCGTGTACGCAACAGGCCGGGAAGCACAACTCATCTCGGTGAAGAAGATATCATGATCGGTTAAACAGGAGAATAGAATGAAAAATAAATCTTTTGCCGTGATCGGGCTTGGACAGTTTGGAATGACTCTGGCGGTGACGTTGGCAGAGTCAGACTGTGATGTCCTTGCCATTGATGACAAAGAAGAAAATATCGAAGAGATTTCCGAAAAAGTAACCTATGCGGTAAAAGCAGATGTCCGTGAACCGGGAATCCTGAAGGCTCTGGGAGTTCAGAATGTGGATGTAGCCATTATCGCAGTTGCCGAAAATCTGGAAGCCAGTATTTCCGCAACCATGCAGGCCAAAGATCTGGGAGTGCCCTTTGTAGTTGCAAAAAGTATGAATTCTCTTCATGGACGTATACTTGACAAAATCGGTGCAGATAAGATCATTTATCCGGAACAGTCCATGGGACTGCGGGTTGCCAGAAATCTTATGTCCGGCGGGTATCTGGATGTGTTTGAGCTTTCAGCGGAGTTCAGTATGGCGGAGTTTTCCATGCCGGTATCCTGGATCGGAAAAAATCTGTTAGATCTGAATGTACGGGAGCGTTTTCACATTAATATCATTGGCATCAAGCAGGGTGAAAATGTCACGGTAGATCTGGATCCTTCCGAACCGCTTCCGGACAACTGTTCCATAATCGCCATAGGAAAAAACAAGGATCTGAATGCAAGTCGTGAGGAATTACGTTAACCGAATACGGATTGCCGGAAGGAGAGAAATAAAAGTATGATAACCAGTGTATCAAATGCAAAAATAAAAAATGTCATGCAGCTGAACCAGAAGGCAAAAGCCAGAAGAGAGCAGGGACTTTTTGTGGCAGAGGGCCGGAAAATGTTTCTGGAAGCACCGGAAAGCTGGGTTTCCCAGGTGTTTGTTTCCGAGGCCGTTTCCCGGGATGAAGAGCTGATGTCCCAGGCAGAAAAATATCCCTGTGAGATCGTGAAGGATTCCGTATTCCGTCAGATGTGTGATACCAAGACTCCCCAGGGGATCCTGACAGTTCTGAAGCTGCCTTCCTGGAGCGAGGAAGAGGTACTGGCGGGAAAAAATCCTCTGGTCATGGTTCTGGAGGATCTTCAGGATCCGGGAAATGCGGGAACCATTCTCAGGACCGGTGAGGGCGCCGGCGTAAGCGGAGTTTTCCTCACAAAAACCTGCGTGGATATCACAAATCCCAAGGTGATCCGTTCTACCATGGGCTCCATTTACAGAATGCCTTTTCTATACGTGGAAGATGTGGTATCATTAGAAAAGAAGCTGAAAGAAAAGGGAATCCGCAGTTTTGCAGCTCATCTGAAGGGTGAGAATTCCTATGATCAGGAATCCTATAAGGGCGGTACCGCATTTTTCATCGGAAACGAGGGAAAGGGCCTGACTGATCAGGCGGCGGAGGCAGCAGATTGCCTGATCCGCATTCCCATGTGCGGAAAGGTAGAATCACTGAATGCTGCCATGGCATCGGGAATTCTGATGTACGAAGCTGCAAGACAGAGAAGAGAATAAGAGAGGAGGGGTTTTATGACACCTTTGGCCTGGCTTGGAATACTGGCAATTTTACTGGTAATTGAAGCAATCACGGTAGGACTTACCACTGTCTGGTTTGCAGGCGGTGCTCTTGTGGCGTGCATTGCCTCGTGGCTTGGTGGGGGAATTGTTGTACAGCTCCTTTTATTTTTCGGAGTTTCCGTGGTGCTTCTGATCTTTACCAGACCTCTGGCGGTCCGCTACATGAACAAGGGCGTGGAAAAGACCAATGCAGAGAGCCTTCTGGGAAAAAGAGCCGTAGTGATACAGCCGGTCAACAACCTGGCCCAGACCGGGCAGGTGAGGATCAATGACATCGAGTGGACTGCACGGACCGCAGATGACGGGGAAGAAATTCCAACAGGTGCAGTGGTTGAGATTGAAGAGATCCGCGGAGTGAAGCTGATCGTAAAAGAAATTAGCAAGGAGGGCTAAATTATGGGTGGAGTTGTTGTTTTGCTTGTAGTCATCGTTCTTGTGCTGTGGGTACTTGCATCCTGTATCCGCATTGTACCGCAGGCCTATGCAGTGGTACTGGAACGTCTTGGCGCTTACAAGGCTACCTGGAGTACAGGAATCCATTTCAAGGTTCCGTTCATTGAGCGTGTTGCAAGAAGAGTAAACCTGAAAGAACAGGTTGTGGATTTTCCACCGCAGCCGGTAATTACCAAAGATAATGTAACCATGCAGATCGATACGGTTGTATTTTTCCAGATCACAGATCCGAAGCTTTACGCATATGGCGTTGAGAATCCGATCATGGCGATCGAGAATCTTTCTGCTACAACACTTCGTAACATCATCGGTGATATGGAGCTGGATGAGACACTGACATCCCGAGAGGTTATCAATACCAAGATGCGTGCTTCCCTTGATGTGGCTACAGATCCATGGGGAATCAAGGTTAACCGTGTGGAGCTTAAGAACATCATTCCTCCGGCAGCCATCCAGGATGCCATGGAGAAACAGATGAAGGCTGAGCGTGAGAGACGAGAAGCCATTCTGAAAGCAGAAGGAGAGAAACGTTCCACCATCCTTGTTGCAGAGGGTAAAAAACAGTCCGCGATCCTGGATGCTGAGGCTGAGAAGCAGGCGGCGATCCTTCATGCGGAGGCTCAGAAGGAGCGTATGATCAAAGAGGCTGAAGGACAGGCACAGGCAGTCCTTAAAGTACAGCAGGCAACTGCAGAAGGACTTCGTATGATCAAGGAAGCAGGAGCAGATGAATCTGTTCTTACTCTGAAGAGCCTGGAGGCTCTTACAAAAGTTGCTGACGGCAAGGCAACGAAGATCATCATTCCGTCCGAGATACAGGGCATCGCAGGGCTGGCAACATCCCTGAAGGAAATCATGACAGATAAACCGGCAGAGCAGAAATAAATCTGCAGCCGTGAGGAGGACATATTATGAATCTTAAAGGAAGAAATTTCCTGACACTGAAAGACTTTACGCCGGAAGAGATCACTTACATGATCGACCTTGCAGCAGATCTGAAGGCAAAGAAAAAAGCAGGAGAGCTTCATGAGTATTACAGAGGTAAGAATATTGCCCTGATCTTTGAAAAAACAAGCACAAGAACACGCTGTTCCTTCGAAGTGGCAGCTCATGATCTGGGAATGGGTTCTACCTATCTTGATCCCACAGGCTCCCAGATTGGAAAGAAGGAGAGCATCGCAGATACTGCAAGAGTTCTCGGAAGAATGTATGAGGGAATCGAGTACCGTGGCTTCGGTCAGGATATTGTTGAGGAGCTTGCGAAGCATGCAGGTGTACCGGTATGGAATGGCCTGACAAACGAGTATCATCCGACACAGATGCTTGCAGATATGCTGACAGTACGTGAACATTTCGGCAAACTGAAAGGCCTGAAGCTTGTATACATGGGCGATGCCCGTTACAACATGGGTAACTCCCTGATGGTTGTATGCTCCAAGCTTGGTCTTGATTTCGTAGCCTGCACCAATAAGAAATATTTCCCGAATGATGAGCTTGTAGCACAGTGTCAGCAGTGGGCAGAAGAGGCAGGTTCCACCATCACTCTCACAGAGGATGTGGAGGCAGGAACAAAAGATGCGGACATCATCTACACAGATGTATGGGTATCCATGGGCGAGCCTGATGAAGTATGGACAGAGCGTATCCACGACCTGACACCATACAAGGTTACCAGACATGTAATGGAGAACGCCGGTGAAAAGGCGATCTTCCTTCACTGTCTGCCGGCATTCCATGATCTTAAGACAAAGATCGGAAAAGAGATGGGCGAGCGTTTCAACCTTACAGATATGGAGGTTACAGACGAAGTATTCGAGTCTCCGCAGTCCAAGGTATTCGACGAAGCTGAGAACCGTATGCACACCATTAAGGCTGTGATCGTTGCAACATTAGGAGAGCCGGAGAAATAATGTCAGATTTATTTAATGAAGAAATAATTTCACAGGCAACACATACAAAATGGGCGGGCAAAACCGTCCATTTTGCAAGAGAAACAGATTCCACCAACCTCTGGGGAAAACGTGCCTGGAGGGAAGAAGGCGCAGGACACGGAGAGCTGTTTGTGGCAGAATATCAGTCCGCAGGACGCGGACGTTTTACAAGACGATGGAGTGCGCCGCCGGACAGTGCCATTACTATGAGTATCCTTATCTGCCCGGAATTTTCTCCGCAGAAGGCGCCGATGCTGACACTTGTTATGGGACTTTCAGTTGCACAGGCAGTAGCAGAGCTCGGTCTTGAGGTAGGGATCAAATGGCCTAACGATGTAGTTGTTTCCCGCAAAAAGATCTGCGGTATCTTAACCGAAATGACCATGAAGCAGGATAAGATCGGCTGTGCAGTTATCGGAGTCGGGATTAACGTAAATATGGAAAGCTTCCCGGAAGAAATGGCAGATAAGGCTACCTCTCTGTATCTGGAAAGCGGACATCCCTTTGACCGGGCACAGGTAGTCGGACTTGTGATGAAGCATTTTGAGGAAAATTATGAGAGATTTGTACAGACAGAGGATCTCAGCGGCCTGAAACCGGATTATGAGAAAATGCTGGCCAATCTGAACCAGCCGGTACGTGTACTGGATCAGAATGATCCATATGAGGGGATCGCAAGAGGGATCAATGCCGGCGGAGAGCTTCTGGTAGAGCGTGCAGACGGTACAGTCGAGGAAGTAAATTCCGGAGAGGTTTCTGTACGTGGTTTATACAGCTATGTGTAAAACATGCAGCACAGATCGGATAAAATTTCCGGCAGCGATTTTCCGTTGATGTTTTATTGCAGTAGTGGAAAAAACAAGAATCTCCCTGCTTTAGCTGTGGGGAGTGTCAAGTTATAAATAAAGGAGATTTTATGTATCAGGATAACATTGTGCTCTGCGGAGCAAGCTCTTATGAGCAGAAATATTATTTTAACCAGGATTTTGCGTCTCTTCCTGAGACGGTAAAGCAGGAGCTGCAGATCATGTGTGTGCTTTTCACAGAGGATGTAGGCGGGATCCTGACACTGGAATTTGATGAGGACGGCAGTCTGCAGTTTAAGACTGAGGCCCTGGAGGCAGATGCCCGTTTTGACGAGATCGGAAGTGCACTGAAGATCAAGGAACTCCAGCGGGACAAAAGAGAGCTTCTGGAATCTCTGGAAATGTATTACAAGGTATTTTTCCTGGGAGATATCCCGGATGAGGAACTGCAGAAAAAAGCAGATGCCGTTGAGGAATGATCCATGAAGATGCAGTGGAAGATCGGAAATGTGGAGATACCGAACCCCTTTGTGCTTGCACCGATGGCAGGGGTTACGGATCTGGCATTTCGAAGACTTTGCAAGGAGCAGGGTGCAGGCCTGATCTGTATGGAAATGGTCAGTGCCAAGGCAATCTCTTTTCATAATAAGAACACAGAGGCGCTGATGGAGATCAATCCCGGGGAGCATCCGGTATCCATGCAGCTTTTCGGCAGCGAGCCGGACCTTATGGCAGAGGTGGCAAAAAGCATTGAGGAGCGTCCCTTTGACATTCTCGATATCAATATGGGATGTCCGGTTCCCAAGGTGGTAAATAATGGCGAGGGCTCAGCTCTTCTGAAGGATCCTCAGCTGATCGAAGAGATCGTCCGCAGTGTTTCCGGAGCAGTTTCCAAGCCGGTAACGGTGAAGGTCCGCATTGGCTTTGATGAAAATACGCCGGTGGATGTGGTGGAGATCGCAAAACGGGTGGAGGATGCCGGTGCAGCAGCCATCGCAGTTCATGGAAGGACCAGACAGCAGTATTATTCTGGTCAGGCGGACTGGGATGCTATCCGCAGGGTGAAGGAAGCGGTGACTATTCCGGTGATAGGAAACGGAGATATCGTTTCACCGGAAACTGCAGAAGCCATGTTTAAAGAGACTGGCTGCGATGCGGTGATGATCGGCCGTGCAGTACGTGGGAACCCGTGGATCTTCCGAGAGCTGAACCACTATTTCCACACCGGGGAAAAGCTTCCCAGACCAACCGCAGAGGAAGTCTGCGAGATGATCCTGCGCCATGCCGAAGATCAGATCGCGATAAAGGGTGAGTATATCGGGATCCGCGAAATGCGGAAGCATGTAGCCTGGTATACAGCCGGTATGCGCCACAGTGCGGGAATCCGGAGAGAATCTAATAATATTTCAAGCTATGAAGAGCTGAAAAAGCTTACAGACATGGTACTGGAGCGATAAAAGAGAAAAGTATGCCGGAGAAAACGAAACGTTCTATTGACAAGGAACGGGGCGCGTGCTACAGTCAGTTAGCGGGAATCCGCAGAAAGTTTTTTGTTTTACAGGAGAAAAATAATGGCAGATAAAATAGCAGTTTTAATTCCTTGCTACAACGAAAGCAAGACGGTAGCAAAGGTTATCCGCGATATGAAAAAAGCACTTCCGGAAGCTGTGATCTACGTATATGATAATAACTCTACAGATGGAACAGACGAGATCGCCAGAAAAGAAGGGGCAGTTGTCCGTTATGAGTATCAGCAGGGAAAAGGAAACGTGATCCGCAGTATGTTTCGGGATATCGATGCGCAGTGTTACCTTATGGTAGATGGTGACGATACTTATCCGGCAGAGTTTGCAGCTGAAATGTGCAGCAAGGTTCTGGAGAAAGGCACAGACATGGTAGTTGGTGACCGCCTTTCTTCTACATATTTTACAGAGAACAAGAGACCTTTCCACAACTTTGGAAACAGCATCGTAAGAGGTTCCATTAACCGTCTTTTCAAAAGCAACATCAAGGATATCATGACAGGTTACCGTGCCATGAGTTACCGCTTTGTAAAAACATTCCCGGTACTTTCCAGGAATTTTGAGATCGAGACAGAGATGACGATCCACGCCATCGATAAGAACATGCAGGTTGAGAATGTAGTCATTGAATATCGTGACAGGCCGGAGGGAAGTGAGTCCAAGCTGAATACTTATGCAGATGGATTTAAGGTCCTGAAGACTATTGTGAAAATGTTCAAGAATTACAAGCCGCTGGAGTTCTTCTCCCTTATCGCAGCAGTGCTGTTTGTGGTGGGAATGGTATTCTTTATTCCGGTGTTGGTACATTTTCTGGAGGTTGGGACAGTGGAAAAGATCCCGACACTGATCGTCAGCGGGTTTGTGATCCTGACAGCTATCATCTGTTGGTTTTCCGGGATCATCCTTTCTACACTGGTCAATCAGCATAAACAGGATTTTGAGTATCAGACACAGATGGTGACTAATCGTTATAAAGATCTTTTTCCAGAGAAGAAATAAGGAATCAGACCGGGCAGGATAATACAGAAAAGCCGTGTTGAAATCTGAGATTTCGCGCGGCTTTTTTTGCATATTTCAGGGCCCCTTTTTCGACGTGGAATGCTTGACAATACTGGGGCTTTTCGGTATAATACAGAAATTGTGAATATCCTGAGATTTTTACGCCCTTTTTTAGAAAAAAGAGCTCTTGGGAATGGTAGCAACAGAAATATCCGAAGCTGTATTTTTTTCAGAAAAAACAGCACGGTTTTGAAAGGAAGTAAGGCAAAATGGAAGAAGCAAAGAAGAACTTACTCACATACGCAGGACTTAGAAAACTGGAAGACGAGCTGCACGATCTGAAAGTTGTTAAGAGAAAAGAAGTAGCAGGAAAGATCAAAGAGGCCAGAGAGCAGGGAGACCTTTCTGAGAACGCAGAGTACGATGCAGCAAAGGATGAGCAGAGAGATATCGAGGCACGTATCGAGGAGATCGAGAAGATCCTCAAGAACGCTGAGGTTGTAGTAGAGGACGAAGTCGATCTTGACAGAATCAGCGTAGGCTGCAAGGTTAAGGTTCATGATTATGAATTTGAGGAAGATATGGAGCTGAAGATCGTAGGTTCCACAGAGGCTAACAGCCTTGAGGGAAAGATCTCCAATGAGTCTCCGGTAGGTAAAGCACTGATCGGTGCACACACCAACGATATCGTTGAGGTTGAGATGCCGTCCGGAATCATGAAATACAAGGTTCTTGAGATCCAGAGAAACGTATAAAGCAGACAACGGAGCGGATCGCACAGATCCGCTTGAACGACAGATAGATTAAGGAGGCCAACAAGTGGCAGAGCAGAAGAAGCAGGATGTAAACCAGCTGCTTAAGGTACGTCGTGACAAACTGGCAGACCTTCAGGCAAATGGCAGGGACCCGTTTCAGATCACAAAATTTGATCAGACACATCATTCCCTTGAGGTAAAGAATCTCTATGAAGCACATGAGGCAGAGCTTCTCAAAGATCGCAAGGAGCTTGATGTAACAGGTCTTGATGAAGAGCAGGCAAAAGAGGCTCAGAAGAAGGATTATGAAGAAAGAAGAAGCATCATGGACGCAAGCCCGATCCATGTATCAATCGCAGGACGTATGATGTTCAAGCGTGTAATGGGAAAAGCTTCTTTCTGCAATATCCAGGATTTACAGGGTAACATTCAGGTTTATGTGGCAAGAGATGCCATTGGAACCGATTCCTATGCAGATTTTAAGAAATCTGATATCGGCGATATTTTTGGTCTGGAGGGATTTGCTTTCAGAACAAGAACAGGTGAGATCTCCATTCATGCAGAGAAGATGACTCTTCTTTCCAAGAGCTTACAGATCCTTCCTGAGAAATTCCACGGACTGACAGATACAGATACCCGTTATCGTCAGAGATATGTGGATCTTATCATGAACCAGGACAGCAAGAATGTATTCATCAAACGTTCCCAGATCCTTAAGGAGATCCGCAACTTCCTTGCAGGACGTGACTTCATGGAAGTGGAGACGCCGATGCTGGTTTCCAACGCCGGTGGTGCAGCTGCAAGACCGTTTGAGACACATTACAATGCACTGAACGAAGATGTTAAGCTTCGTATTTCTCTGGAGCTTTATCTTAAGAGACTGATCGTTGGTGGACTTGAGAGAGTTTACGAGATCGGCCGTGTATTCCGTAACGAGGGTGTTGATACCCGTCACAATCCGGAGTTTACTCTGATGGAGCTTTATCAGGCATATACTGATTATGAGGGAATGATGGAGCTGACAGAGTCCATGTTCCGTTACCTTGCAGAGAAGGTCTGCGGTTCCACAAAGATTTCCTACAATGGTATCGAGATCGATCTTGGAAAGCCTTTCGCACGTCTGACCATGAACGATGCCATCAAGAAATATGCAGGAATTGACTTTGACGAAGTAGCAGATGATGAGGCAGCCAAGAAGCTTGCTGACGAGCATCATATCGAGTATGAGGATCGCCATAAGAAGGGTGATATCATCAACCTCTTCTTCGAGGAGTACTGTGAGAAAGAGCTGATCCAGCCGACATTTATCATGGATCATCCGATCGAGATCTCTCCGCTGACCAAGAAGAAACCTTCCGATCCGAACAAGGTAGAGCGTTTCGAGCTCTTTATCAATACATGGGAAATGTGTAACGCATATTCCGAGCTCAACGACCCGATCGATCAGAGAGAGCGTTTCAAAGCACAGGATGCTCTTGCAGACGCAGGTGATGAGGAAGCCAACCACACAGATGAAGACTTCCTGAATGCACTGGAGATCGGTATGCCGCCAACAGGTGGTATCGGATACGGAATCGACCGTCTCGTTATGCTCCTGACAGACAGTCAGGCAATTCGTGACGTACTTCTGTTCCCGACAATGAAGTCCCTGGACGCTGATAAGAAAGCTTCCAAGACTTCCGAAGCAGCTCCGGCAGCTGCAGAAGTGAAAGCTGAGCCTGAAAAGATTGATTTTTCTAAGGTAAAGATTGAGCCTTTGTTTGAGGAAGCAGTTGATTTTGACACATTCAGCAAGTCAGATTTCCGTGCAGTAAAGGTTAAAGAGTGTGTTGCAGTACCGAAGTCAAAGAAACTCTTACAGTTCACTCTTGATGACGGAACAGGCACAGACAGAACTATTTTAAGTGGTATTCATAGCTTTTATGAGCCTGAAGAACTGGTTGGAAAAACTCTTATCGCTATCACAAATCTTCCACCGAGAGCTATGATGGGCATTGACTCTTGTGGTATGCTCCTCAGTGCCATCCACGAAGAAGAAGGCGAAGAAAAGCTCCATCTTCTGATGGTTGATGACCATATTCCAGCAGGTGCAAAGCTCTATTAAGATGATGTAAAGATGTACCGTTTTACCGAATAGACGGGACGTACTTCATTTGATAAAAAACTAAAAAAACAGCGATTTACATCAAACTTACATCATTTGATGCAGAAATCGGTGCAAGCAAGAAAAAATCGCATAATTAGTACAATGAGTGGGCAATTCCAATCGGGATTGCCCATTTTTTAAACAAACAAAAATACATATCGAAATTTACAGGAGAAATATATATGGTTGGAAGAATTTATCATGTAGGACTAACGGTTTCTGATTTGGAACGCTCAATTGCATTCTACAGAGATGTCCTTGGGCTTGAGTTTCAAGGAGAGATTTTTATGGAAGGCGAAGAAACAGATAAAATGTTTCGTAGAGTAAATTGCAAAGCAAGGGTCGCTTATTTGAATGGCTCCAAGGCTGTTGAAGCACCGCCAGTTGAGCTGATTCAGTTTGTAAACAACGAAGTAAAGAAAGTTCCCTCTGATTTGTTTACAACATCTATCTCGGAAGTATGTTTCTACACAGATGATATTGATTCTGCTTACAAACATCTCGTAGATAATAATGTGGAGTGCTTGTCTGAACCGCAGTATTTCGATTTTAGAGCAGATGGATTTGGGGAAAGTAGAGCTTTTTATTTTAGAGACCCGGATGGAATCATTCTTGAGATGATGCAGCCGCTTTAATGAAAAATGGTAAGTACAGGAAAGCGGCAACTTTCAGTTTGTCTGGTTGTCCTTTGAGAGGGGAGAAATCCTTTTCTCAAAGGGCTTTTTCTATTTATACGGATATTCGCAAACTACAAGACAAAGCTAAAACTTCATATACTCTAAGCACAAGGAGGTTGAGGTTTGGCTATGAATAACAGTTTAGCAGAAGTACATCCGGAACTTGTTTCGGAGTGGTCGGAGAAAAACTTACCGCTTGGGCAAATATGAAAAGAGGGCTGAAGAATAATACCTTTGAAAATTACAAATATATGTACAATACTTTTGTGCGACCAGTGATTGGAAGTAAAAGAATATCAACGCTGAAGAAATCGGATATTAAGAAATACTACAATTATCTTGTTGATGAAAGAAATTTGAAGCCTTCAACGATTGATAATATACATACGGTTCTTCATCAGGTTTTACAGATTGCTGTCGATGATGACTTTATCAGAAATAACCCGTCAGATAATGTGTTGAGAGAATTGAAAAAAGCACATTGTTTTCAGTCGGAAAAGCGTAGAGCGTTGACGAAACCGGAGCAGGAGCTATTTCTGAATTTCCTGAAAACCCACCCTGTATATGAACACTGGTATCCGGTCTTTGCAGTAATGATAGGAACTGGACTTCGTGTGGGGGAAGTAACTGGATTGAGATGGTGTGATATTGATATGGAAAGTGGAATGATTGATGTTAATCATACTCTTGTATATTATGACCACAGAACAGAGGGAAGTAAAAGTGGCTGTTATTTCAATGTAAATACAACGAAGACTCCGGCGAGTATGAGGTAGGTTCCAATGCTCGGTTTTGTGAAAGAAGCATTGGAACATGAGAAACAGAAGCAGGAAGATTTAGGACTTCATTGCGAGGTCACGATTGACGGATATACAGATTTTATTTTCATCAATCGTTTTGGTCAGGCACAGCACCAAGCCACACTCAACAAAGCAATCCGAAGAATTATCCGTGATTGCAATGATGAGCAGTTTTTGCACAGTGATGAACCTGATGTGTTACTTCCTCATTTTAGCTGCCACTCGCTTAGACATACATTTACAACAAGAATGTGTGAAGCTGGAGTAAATATAAAGGTCATTCAAGACGCACTCGGACATTCAGATATTTCAACTACACTGAACATCTATGCTGATGTTACAAAAGAAATGAAAGCGGAAGAGTTCAAAGGATTGGATAGCTACTTCAAAGTATAATATTGGACTTCACATACAGAAAGAGAACATACAGAGTGTTGTGTGTTCTTTTTTTCGTTGGATAAAAAGAGAAATGCTTGAATGGGATATCTTTATGTATCTTTAAACGCCCAAATTAGAAATATTACTCTTCTTCACTCTTCTTCAACTTCGAATAATAACTATCCGCAGTATAAAGCGCCGCCACCGGATTATGCCCCAATACACGGTCTTTCGTCACTGCTGTCGTAGTCAGTGCCTCGGAATATTTGTAAAACAGACTGTCATGCCCCACACAAAGTCCGACCACAACATTCAGGTCCGTCTTCGCCTTGTTCAGAAGCTTTGCCTGCAGGATCGGATTACACATATTCACACCGACACCTTCGCAGCATTCCGGGATGCCGACCGATGTTTTCTTCTGTGTTCCGGCTTTACAGCCGACACCATACACCTCAAAGCCATGTCTGCGCAGGATATCTGCCAGGATACGGCTTTCTTTCAACAATCCGACACAGGTTGCGATCCCGATCTTTTTCGCATTAATTTTCTTTGCAAAATCCATGATTTCTTCGACACGGGTATGTTTGCAGTAATTCTCATACTCTACTTCAGCTGCAGCGATTGTTACTTTGCGGTTCTCGTCTTCATTGTAGCATTCCATAGCTTCATTTAGAACTTCTTCATCCATGTGTGTTGTCAGACAGAAATCCGGATAGGTTTTATCCATTTTGCTGCAGCTTTTTACTGCGCAGTCGATACAGGACATGGCTTCTTTTTTCATTTTTTCACTCTCCTTTTGTATACCTTGGTATCTACAGAGGCCTGCCACTGGCAGATTCTCTAGATTAAGCTTTACTTTGTAAAATATCCTCTATTTACTTCATAATAACAAATACTTATACTACAGACAATGGTTTTCCGTTTTTATTTTCTTATTTTTTGTAGTTCTTTTCTATGAGAAACGTTCCCCGATTCAGGGTTGATTTGTCATGAATTGTCGATTCTGATTTTTGAAAAATTATTGAAAATTATCTTTTTAAACTTGAAGATATATAACAGTCTCTCTGATAGACCATCATCTTTGGATTTATACTATCATGTATAGGTTATTTCGTCAATCAAAACATTTATCCACTTCCCTCATTTCAATCCTAGCTCTTTCAATACCTCAGCCGAATCCTAGCTACATGGAAGCCAATAAACCATGCAACAGCGGTTCTTTTATTCGCCAGTATATGCAATTTCTATCTCATAGCCGCCGTTCTCATAGTAGGCGTGGGAAAAATAGTATCTTATTGTTATTTCTGAAATATAAAATTTGAATCATAAAACTTCTTTCCCTCTCAAATCCATTTTTACCAAACCAACTACTAACAATCCAATAAAAATTGCCGTGTCCACAAATAACAGTACAACAACACTTTTTACCACTCCGAAAGTAAAAAGTATGGAGAAGATTTCCACTGACAACACAATAAAACACATATAATTTGTCAAATACTCTGTTATAATTTCTCCATAATAATTGTTCATCTGCAATTTCGCATAGATAAAAGGTTTTAATAAATAACGGATTATGATACATATAACAGGACAAATAAAAATCCAGTTTTTATTAACTAGGGATGTTGCCACTCCTTTACTCCATTGTACTGGAATTTCTGTCGGCAACTTAGAATAAGACAAAGCCCCAATAATCAAGCATAGTGCGGTAATCATAGTCCAGGTAAGCATACTTCCCCATATATACAAAAAGCTGACGGAATCCAGTTTGAAAACAGTTCGATTATCTTTCCAATAGTTATGCAAATCTGTTACATATTGTTCTACCTGTAATTTTTCATAACTAATACTTTCTTCATCCAGCATTTTTTCGCACATGAGTTTCGCCTTATTCAAATCAGTAATCTGATTTTTTAATACTTCCTTTTGCTTCTCAAGCATTTCCTGCAATGTTACTTTTTCGGATATAATACTTCGTATATCTTCAATAGAAATTCCCAATGTACGTAGATATGCAATCTTCTTTATATTTTCCACATCATTTTCAGAATAATCTCTATAACCATTACTTTCATTTCTCGAAGGCTCAATAAGTTTTTCCTTTTCATAAAAACGGATATTAGAACGGGATAAACCTGTTCGCTCTTCTACGTCTTTTATAGTCATATTATGCCCTCCTTTCGAGCAACTCTATTTTACTTAATAATAAGCTATAAACAAGGTTTACAGTCAAGCATTTATCAAAAAACTATAGTTGTTGATAAGGACATGAAAAGCTGTCCAAAATAGAAGGTGAACCGGATTGCTGCTCCGACTCAATCTTCCACGTGGAATACATCTTCCACCAGCATATTAAAGTATTTTGATATCCGCAGCATAAATTCGGCAGATGGGGTGCTGTCCCCACGTTCTATCCTGCCAACAGTTTTTGTGCTGTATCCGATAGCAGCGGCAAGGTCATCCTGGTAAATGCCACGCTGTTCCCGGATTTCTCTGATATTATTGGTAACCGCCATAAAAATCCCTTCTTTCAGTTCTATAGATATTTTCTTATTGTCAATTATGCAAAATAATGTGTCCAATAAAAAGGACTTGCAATTTTATCGGCAATGCTTTATCGGCAATGTCCTGTAATAGCAGAAGCATCAGATTTTCCAAGAACTTTTCCAAATATGTCTAAGCGGTCATTTTCACTAACCTTGATAGGTGCATACTTTTCATTAAGAGAGATAAGGAAAATTCTGTCTTTATCGTTTTGTAATTTCTTAATATAGGCTTCTCCGTTAAGAGCGAAGATGCCGATTTCTCCATTAGCAACAGATTCCTGTTGTAATACCCATGCAATCTGACCATCATGGAATTCAGGTTCCATACTGTCACCACTAATACGGACACCGAAAGTAGTATCTTCCGGCAGGATAGATTCATCTATGCGTACAGTCTCTTTCGGTCCGTCTACAAGGAAGTTACCGGTTCCGGCTGATACGGCATTTTCAAAAATATCAATGCTACGGAATGGAATTATCTTAGCAGTCTGCTTTTCATACATTCCGGATGCGTGGAGCAGATTGATATAATCCATAGCTTTTGCGGTATGCTCCTCAGTGCTATTCATGAAGAAGAAGGCGAAGAAAAGCTCCATCTTCTGATGGTTGATGACCACATTCCGGCAGGTGCAAAGCTGTACTAAAATTAAATATAAAATCTCTAAAACCATGATGTCAGACCACAGTTGACAACAATTTGACAACAAAATTTGGGAGAATGATGAATCGTTATGAAGCATGACGAATTTCAGGTGAAAGGGCACAGGTTTGAGAATGAAATCAAAATTGATTCACTGGATCAATGATTGATATGCATGACAACAAGAGCACTTCTTAGAGTTAATCTGAGAGGTGCTTTTTTTTCGCACTAAAAAATATATCCCGGCAGTCAACTTCTGTAAAACAGTGAATTACGCGAAAATATCATGGATAAAAATTATAAACCAATCACAAGTATGAAGGAAGTATCGGAGCAGCTTAGAAAATTGCGCCGACAGTATCTGCGTTATCAACAGGCAGAGATTATTTACAGTATTTCTCATAAGAAATTATTTGAACTTGCCAGTGATGCAGGTGCGATTTACAGAATAGATGGAACCGTATGGATCAACCGGGATATTTTTGATGCCTATCTGGAACAATTCCATGAACTGGCGACAGGAAAGGATAAGGTGGTGTATGGGATATGCACGTAAAGATGTAGAGAAAACAAAGAAAATGGCAAAGAAATTTGTACGCTATCAGGAAGGGGCAGAGCTTTACAGCATTGGACTGAAGTTCCTCTCAGATTCCATGAAATGCCCGGTATTCCCGGTACATTTCAATCATATTTTTTTTGGCATTTTTCAAATAAGAAGTATCGGCGCTGATTCGCCCAAGAAGAAAATATCCCTGATAGATAGAAAGCATGCGCTGCGAAAGAATTTTTGCATGATCTGGAGACAATCCGGAGCATAACAATACTTCCTGAAAAATCTGCTCAAATTTTTTCAGTCCTTCCATAAATACAGATGCAACTGCAGGCTTGCTAAGTGCTGTTTCCATGCCCATCACCGCATACGGGCAGCCTGCAAATGTTTGTCCATTTGTCCTTTCAGATAAAAAATCAAAGATTTCTTCAATAAAACTTTCCCAGTCATTTCCCTGAGAACTATTTTGAAATTGTTCCAGTAAGATTTTTTGATAGTATTCCGTTACCGCTGTTGCCAGGTCATCCTTGCTTTTGAAATAAAAATAAAAAGATCCTTTTGGAAGGTCTGTTTGTTTGAGGATTTCGCTGATTCCAGTAGCAGAATACCCATTTTTCCAAAATAATTCAGCAGCACACTCGATCAGGCGTTGTCTGGATTCTTCACCCTTTTTCAATTCGCATTTCCTCCTTCAGTCTGGAAAACAGATGTGTAAGTGCAAACATAAGCGTTTCATAATGCATGTAATCTAAAGTATTCCTATCTGCAAGAATTTGAAGACTTGCCGGGAACTCGTCATCAGCTTCCCAGAAACGGATGATAATCGGCAAAAAAGGAAAAAGATTTAATTTAAAAGCAACATCTCCTTTTTCCAGTTCCTTTCCGGAAAGTGATATACAGGCATTACGCAATTCAATGGTTTTTCTGTTAAAAAAGTCAGCGGTATTCTGAAAAAATCCTCTGTTCGGCGAGAGATTTCCTGTTCGGACAGAGGAAAGGCTGTTTATATTTACAAATTCATGTGACAGATGGCATCTATCCTTTGAATAACATAAAACATCATAAATAGTCATTGCTTCATTATGATTGGCTTCATGAACTGTTTCAAAATCATTATCTGACCACTGAACACTTCCCGTTTTTCGGTTAATACGATAGGTACGGTTAATAAAAGTAATATATAACCAGTCAGAATTGTAATCTAATGAATATTTATGTATCATTGTAGCCTGATCATATTGCAGGAAAACATGTGCCATTGAAATTTTTGTTTTATCATAATTATTGATAGCTTTCGTCATATATTTCTCCAAGAATATTTTTGTTGTAGTTATTTACAAAATAGACTAATCGGTCTATAAAGTCAATACATTTTGCGTAACAAATAAAAATTAATGATCATGAAAAATAAATGACTAAGACTTCCCATACCTTATGATGGCAGATGACAGAATCCCGGCAGTCAACTGCTGCAAAACAGTATATAACAGTTGACAACAGTATTACACTGTTATATACTGTTTACAACAGGAGGAAACATATGAAGATTATAATCAATAATACATCGATGGTACCAATTTATGAACAGATCATGGAGCAGATCAAGGCGCAGATCATCTCCGGAGAGTTAAAAGAAAATGATATATTGCCGTCCGTGAGAACAATGGCAAAGGAACTGAAGATCAGTGCACTTACTGTGAAGAAAGCATATGACAATCTGGAAGCAGAGGGCATGACAGTCACAGTTCATGGGAAAGGAACGTATGTAGCGGCTTCGAATACACAGCTGATGGAAGAAGAGCGCAGGAAAGAGGTTGAGGCGGATCTGGAAGCAGCAATTCAGAAGGGAAGGCGCTGCGGAATGAAGGAGGAAGAGATCCGTTCGTTGTTTGAACTCATCATGGAGGATGAATGATTATGTTGGAGATCAAAGGAGTAAAGAAAAGCTACGGTGAATTTCAGTTAGACTGTTCGTTAAATGTAGAAAAAGGAAGAATCACCGGTCTGGTTGGAGAGAACGGAGCCGGTAAGAGTACTTTGTTCAAGGCAGTGCTCGGACTCATTTCTTATGATGCCGGTGAGATAAAGATCCTGGGAAAAATACCGGAAGAGTTAAGTGAAAAAGAGAAAGAAGAGCTGGGAGTTGTCCTGGCAGAAACCGGATTCAGTGGATACTTGAAAGGGAAAGATGTTGAGGCAGTCCTTGCCAAATTATATCCAAAGTTTGAAGCAGAAAAATTTCATCAGATGTGTGAAGAATATCAGATTCCGTTGGATAAATTTATAAAAGAGTACTCAACAGGAATGAAAGCAAAGCTGAATTTGATCATTGCATTGACACATCAGGCAGAATTCCTGATGCTGGATGAGCCGACAGCAGGGCTTGATGTCGGAGCGAGGGAAAGGATGCTGGATATTTTAAGAGAGTATATGGAAGAAGAGCCGGAGAGAAGTATCCTGATCAGTTCACATATTTCTTCGGACTTAGAACATCTGTGTGATGACATTTATGTGATACATAAAGGAAAGATCATACTTCATGAAGCGATGGATACGATTCTTGAAAAATATGCAGTGTTGAAGGTCAGTGAGGAACAATATCAGGCAGTGGATAAAAGGTATCTTTTGAAAGAGAAAAAAGAGTTTTTTGGAGTTGCCTGTCTGACGAACGAGAAGCAGTATTATATAGAAAATTATCCGGAAATCGTAGTAGAGAGCGGATCACTCGATCAGGTGATCCTGATGTTGACAGGGGGCGAAAGATGATGAAAGGAATCAGAGGGCTTTTGGAAAAGGATTTTCGATTGTTTTTTCGACAGGGTGGTAATCTTTTTTTGGTGTTAGTGTTTGTAGCATTGTTTTTTATACTTACAGGAAAAACGGCAGCTGCTTTCATTGCAATGTATATCCCATCTGTTCTGGCGATATATTCAGGTAATACGATCAGTTATGATGAAAATGGCCATGGTTACACATATTTATTTTCTTTACCCGTAAATAAAAAAATATATGTCAGAGAAAAATATATTTTTTCCTTTATCATGACAGCATGTGGATGGTGCATTGGAATGATCTGTGCAGGAATTATGGTACTCATAAATCCTGAAGAGGTGTTTGATCTGGAAATGCTGGCAATGGAGTTGATCACATTTTTTGTGTTTCAGGCAATTGCGGGAATTATGATCGCGATCAGGATAAGGTTCGAAGGAGAGAAAGGGCGAATTGTGCTGCCAATTGCAATTTTAATTATTTTTGCAATTTGTTATACAATTGGATTTTTTGTGAAGGCTAACTTGGGATTAAAAGAAATTATTCTGCATGTGATAGGTGGAATAGGGGATCTTGAAATTGCGATTGCCCTTATTGTGCTAAGTCTGCTTATATGGTTTGCTTCGTATAAGTATAGTATGAGCGCCATGAAGAAGAAAGAGTTTTAAGATAGGTGTGGCAAAAATAATCCATTAAAAATAATGATTATAAAGATGTAATAGCTACCAAAAATATGAGAAAAACTTTGTGAAAAAATAGGCTTGTGTTTCGTAAGAGTCCCTTGTAAAATAGCGGTCAAGGATGAAAAGAAAAGGAGACTCTTATGGGAACCAATGAAAAAGATATGACTGCCGGATCTCCCGGAAAACTGATCATAACTTTTGCCATACCGATGATGCTTGGAAATATTTTTCAGCAGTTTTATACAATGGCAGACACCATGATCGTCGGACAAGTGGTAGGAGTTAAGGCACTGGCGGCAGTAGGTGCCGGTGATTGGCTGGTATGGCTGGTGTTGGGGATCATGACAGGTATCACACAGGGTTTTTCTATTCTTGTATCTCAGTATTATGGAGCAAGGGAAAAGGAAAATCTGAAATGTGCAGTAGCGAAAAGCTATATCATGACAGCATTACTGTCTGTGGTCGTACTCGCAGTAAGTGAAGGTACAGTTTATCATGTTCTTTTATTTTTACAGACACCGGATAATGTCATTGATCTGACAATGCTATATTTGCGGCTGATCTTTGCAGGAATCCCGATCATAGCTGCTTATAATATATTTGCAGCGATCCTTCGGGCACTTGGAAACAGCAGATCTCCGTTGATCGCAATGACAGTGGCAGCAGTGATCAATGTGGGACTGGATCTGTTATTTGTGGCGGTTTTTGGCTGGGGTATAGCCGGAGCAGCAGTGGCAACCGTTATCGCACAGGGATTTTCAGCCTTGTACTGTTTGATCGTATTACGTAAAATCCCGGATATCCGCCTGGAAAAGAAGGACTTTTACAGGCAGCCCTCTATGAGCCTGCGGCTTTTGGAACTGGCGGTTCCTCTTGCGATACAGAATGTGATCATCTCCGTGGGAGGACTTGTGGTACAGTATGTGATCAATGGATTTGGTTTTCTGTTTGTGGCGGGATTTACGGCATCGAACAAGCTGTATGGGGTTTTGGAGATGGCTGCCGTTTCATATGGATATGCTATTACAACCTATGTAGGCCAGAATCTTGGTGCAAAGAAATATCAGAGGATTCGAAAAGGCGTGCGCAGCGGCACTTATATGGCAGTGCTCACTTCGGCTTTCATTTCCGGCATGATGGTACTGTTTGGACGTAATGTACTGTCCCTGTTTGTATCCGGTGAACCGGATCAGACCCGACAGGTATTGGATATAGCATATAAGTATTTGTTTATCATGGCTGTCTTTTTGTGGGTGCTGTATCTGCTGTATGTGTATCGTTCCGCTATCCAGGGCCTGGGTAATACTTTGATTCCGCTTGCCAGCGGCATTGCAGAATTTATAATGCGTGTCAGTGTTGCGCTGCTGCTGCCAAAACTGATCGGTGAAGATGGAATATACTATGCAGAGATCTGTGCATGGAGCAGTGCAGCTGTTTTATTATTCGTAAGTTATATGATCATTATACGGAAATATAAAGAAGTCACCGTTCATACATAATGTTATTTACTTAAGGGATCTATAATAATACAGGCAGAAAATATCCGGGTTTCACTATGAAATGTTCAGATATTTTATATTTGACAAAAAACTATTTATATAAAAAGAAAAGTATGATATTATAATATTTATTCATTGCAACTATGAAAATTGAATAGTCAGAAGGGTGTACAAAGTACTTAATAAGGAATCTGGTGAAATGCCAGAACAGCCACCGCTACTGTGACAGGGACGAAAACCAAAATATCACTGGAGAGATCCGGGAAGATGGTAAGTAGGAAGAACTGGAGTCAGGAGACTTGCCTTTTTGACAGAAGAATTCTGATTCGGATGGGATACAGAAGGAATAAGCTCTGCCTGAGGTAGAGGTTTGTTTTTTGTGCTGATATGATGCTGGATCATATCAGCTTTTTTTATTTTAACCGAATAAACAGATGAAAAATGAGGAGAAATGAAAATGGGAAAAGTAATTGCAAAGCGTTTTATATTTATGATTCCGGTAGTGCTGGCGGTTACATTTATTATTTTTATGCTGAGTTTTATATCGGCAGGTGATGCGGCCAGAGTGCTGGCGGAGAAAAAATATGAGCATCCGTCACCGGAGCAGGTAGAAGAAGTACGGCATGAGGAAGGACTGGATCAGCCGGTGCTGGTACAATACGGGAAATGGCTGGATCAGGCACTTCATGGCGATTTTGGAAAATCATATTCTACCAGAAAACCGGCTTTTGAGGAATTAAAAAGATATTTTCCACAGACATTTAAACTGGCAGTTACTTCGTTTTTATTGTTGATGATCGTGTCAGTCCCTCTTGGAATTTTGTCGGCAATTTATGAAAACAGAGTTCTGGATAAAGTCATTCGCATTTTGTCGTCCCTCAGTGTATCTATGCCGTCTTTCTGGATCGGTCTGATGCTGCTCTATATATTTGGAGTAAAGCTAAAAGTGATTTCCGTGATCGGAGGAGATGCCGGAGGCATCCCGATTCTTGCGGCATTTGCCATGGATATCAGTTTCTTTGGAATTATGACGAGATTGATCCGTACCAATATGATACAGGTGCTGAAGCAGGATTACATACGTGCCAGCAGAGCTAAGGGATTGTCATCTGTAAATGTAATTTTGCGTCATGGTCTGAAAAATATCCTGATTCCTGTGCTGACACGTCTGGTATCAATTGTGATCGGTTTTTTCTGTGGCTCAGCTGTGATAGAAAGTATTTTTTCAATTCAGGGAATCGGAAATCTGGCATTGAAATCCGTGATCTCAAAAGACACTCCGGTGCTGCAATGTTTTATCTTTATTCTGGCTGTTGGCATTGTAGTATTAAATTTTCTTGTGGATATCGCCTATTCTGCGATTGACCGGCGAATCCAGTTAAAGTAAAGGAGAGATCATAGAATGGGAAGCAGAAGAAAGCAGAAAACAGAAAAAAGCATGATCCAGAATCTGTACTGGAAACAGGTATTCCGGTCACCGAAAACAAAAATAGGATTGATGGTGGTCATAATTTTTGCATTGGCAGCTATTTTTGCACCTGTATTAGCGCCGCATGATCCACTGCTTGTGGATGTTTCGATAAAATTAAAGAATCCGTCGGCGGCATATCCTTTAGGTACTGATCAGCTGGGACGATGTATTTTATCAAGACTTCTCTGGGGTAGCCGGTATTCACTGAGCTATAGCTTTACGGTGCTTCTGATCACTGTATGTGTCGGGGTGCCGATCGGACTGTTTGCCGGATATGTAGGTGGAAAAATCGATTCCATAATTATGAGGATTATTGATGTATTTATGGCTATGCCGGTCTTTATTGTGGCACTTGCCATTGCAGGAACCGTAGGAGCCAGCGGCGCTCATCTGATCCTGTCCTTATCGGTCGTATCCTGGGCAGAATATGCAAGGCTTGCCCGAGCATTGACACTTCAGGAAAAAAATAAAAATTATATGACCGCACTAAAAGCCGGTGGCTGCGGCCACGCAAGGATCATATTTAGGCATGTATTGAGAAATATCCTGCCATCTGTGATCGCACTGGCAACAATGGAAATCGGTTCGATCATTCTGTCAATTGCCGGTTTTTCCTTTATCGGCCTTGGTGTGCAGGCACCGACACCGGAATGGGGGATCATGCTCAGTGACAGTAGAAGTTATATTCAGACTTATCCAAGACTGATGTTTTATCCGGGCATACTGATCATGATCATTGTTCTGGCATTTAATTATTTGGGGGAGGGAATACAGAATGGAACAGCCCAAAAATGATGTCCTAAAGGTAAAAAGACTACATGTGGAGTTTCAGACATCTCACGGAATGGTTCATGCAGTAAAAGATGTCAGCCTGGAAGTAAAACGCGGAAGGATCCATGCTCTGGTGGGAGAAAGCGGAAGCGGCAAGTCAGTTACCTCTCTGACGATCATGAATCTGCTTGCAGGAAATGGAAAGGTGATATCCGGAGATGTGACACTGAACGAAAAGAGTCTTCTGAAGTTATCAGGAAAAGAAAAACGACAGTTATACGGAGACAGGATCGGAATGATCTTTCAGGATCCGACCGCTGCTCTCGATCCGCTCTTTACAGTTGAACAACTGCTTCTGGAAGGACTGAGAAAACATCGCAGAATGAGCAAAAAACAGGCAAGGGAAGCAGCGTTGGAAAGTCTGCGGATGATGAATCTGCGTGATCCGGAAGAACTGATGAAGAAAAAACCTTACGAATTGTCTGGTGGTATGTGCCAACGTGTTATGATCGCCATTGCCATGTCCATGAAACCGGATTATCTGATCGCAGATGAGCCGACGACAGCCTTGGATGTAACCGTACAGAAGCAGATCCTGGAAGAAATCTATCAGCTATCCAGGAAAGAAAATCTGGGCGTGTTATTTATTACGCATGATCTGGGTGTGGTGGCAGAGATCGCAGATGATGTTTCGATCATGAAAGACGGCGAAATAGTGGAAAACGGAACGGTTGAAGAGATCTTTTATCATCCGCAGCATTCATATACAAAAAAACTGTTGGATGCAGTTTTATAGGGGAAAAGTATGAGTACGTTACTAAAGACAGAACATTTAAAAAAATATTATGGCAAGAAAAAAATTGTGAAGGCAGTGGATGATGTAAGTCTGGAAATCCATGCAGGATCATCCATGGCCCTGATCGGTGAAAGTGGAAGTGGTAAAACTACATTCGGAAAGCTGATCGCCGGCCTGGAGAAACCTACAGATGGAAAATTCTGGTTTCAGGGACAGGAAATGCAGGATTTGTCTGAAAAGCAGTTTCGTCCATATCGCAAGAATCTTCAGATGGTCTTTCAAAGCAGCAGCGGGGTATTTGATCCTGGTTATACCATTGGAGAAAATATTCTGGAAATTTTGAAATTACATGAAAAACTGCAAGAGGGTGAGTATGAAGAGCGAGTAAAGGAGGCTTTGATCCAGACGGGGCTTGATCCGGATATCCGCAACCGTTATGTTGGACAGATTTCAGGAGGTCAGTGTCAGAGAGCTAATATTGCGAGAGCATTGGTATTAAGACCGGAACTTGTGATCTGTGATGAACCGGTATCCAGTCTGGATTATTCCATACGAAAGCAGATCCTGCATCTGTTAAATGAGCTGCAGGAAAAATATGAGATGACCTATTTACTGATCACTCACGATCTGTCCAATGTTCCATATCTCTGCAAAGAGGTGGCTATTATGTATCAGGGACGCGTGGTCGAGTTTATCGATCATACGGACAGCTTAAAGGAGACTGCCGTGCATCCTTATACAAAAGATCTGTTTGATTCTATTCCGGTAAAAGAACCGAAAATGCGAAGAATCGGATCGCAGGAAAAGAAAATATTTTCAGATACCATTCCGGAACAGGGCTGCCCATACCAGAACCGGTGCAGAAGATGTACAAATATATGCAGAGAGCATATACCGGAATTGACAGAAATTGAAACAGGACATTTTGCGGCATGTCATATGTTGTAAAATATAAAACAAACAAAGGAGAGGAAGAAATGAAGAAAAGACGTGTAGCAAAACTGATAGCATTGAGCATGGTGGCGGCAACTTTACTGACAGGTGTCAATGTACAGGCAAAAGAGGAAAAAGTAGTTACGGCAATGACATCCATTGATCTGACTCCTGAACTTTGTGACCCTATAAAAAGTGGTCCGGACTTTCGTCTTTATGAAATGATCTATGATCCACTGGTGCGTTATGGAGAAAATGGAGAAATTAAACCGGCATTGGCAGAATCTTGGGATATCAGCAAAGATGGCACAACCTATACGTTTCATTTAAGAAAAGATGTGAAATTCTCAGACGGTACAGTGTTTAATGCAGACAATGTGATGTGGAATTATAACAGATGGGTGGAACAGGATGTGACCGGTAACTTTTCAGCCAAACTGGAAAATGTTACAAAGGTAGATGATTATACTGTAGAATTTAAGTTCGCAGAACCATGCTATACCCTGCTGATCGAATTCAGCTATCCAAGACCATTCCGTTTCACCTGTGAAAGTGCACTGGATGAAGACGGAGAATTTTGTCAGGAAGTGGGTACCGGAATGTGGATGATCGACAGTTATGAAAGCGGTCAGGAGGTTGTCCTGGTACCAAATCCTAATTATTACGGTGAGAAACCAAATATTGATAAAGTAGTTCTGAAACAGGTGGTAGACGGTGATGCCAGAGTGATGGCACTTCAGAGTGGAGAGGCAGATCTGAATCTTCAGGATATTCCATCCGAAAGCTTCAGTATTATCCAGGCAGATAAAAATTTATCGACAGAACAGCAGGTTTCCACACTTTCTTACTATTTGATCGAAAATTATGATACACCGGCGCTTCAGGATGTAAACGTACGTCAGGCACTGAATTATGCAACAAATAAAGAAAGCATTGTAAATGATCTGCTGGATGGTTACGGCAATCCGGCAACCGGACTTATGTCTTCGACAGTTCCTTATGTAACAGAAGAAAACAGCAAGGGCTATCCATATGATCCGGATAAAGCAAAGGAACTGTTAAAGGAAGCAGGATATGAGGATACAGATGGAGATGGTATTGTAGAAAAAGACGGAGAACCACTGAGCCTCAGACTGGTATTCCAGACTGAAGAATATGCTTCATGGAAATCTCTTTGTGAATTCCTGAAATCTGAATATGAGAAGGTTGGTGTAGGTATTGAACTGGTAGAAAAAGAATCCGCAGCTTACTATGATGAGATCTGGAACACCAGAGATTATGATCTGTGCATTTACCGCAGCTATGAAGATTCCTGGATGCCTCATGGATTCCTGAAATCAATGTTCTATGCGGAAGATGGAGCAAAGGCAGTAAACTGGTACGATGAGGAGCTGAACAAAGATCTCGGAGAAGTATTAAAGACACAGGATGAAGAAAAGCGGACGGAATTATACGATAAGATCCTCACACGTATCAATGATCAGGCAGTAACAGTGCCGCTGTATTATCCGAACCGTGATTATATCTATAACAATACCAGACTGACCAATGTAGAGCTTGCACCGACTGCCTATGAAGGCATTAACTGGGCAACACTGGATGTAGTGGAGTAAAAAATGTTTGAAAAGATCGAGAATAAATGGACAGAAGATTCCGGTGATTATGATGATATGATCCAAAAACAATTGAGTAACAAAAGAACGGTATCTTACTGGACAAAAGAATTGAAAAGACTTCTTGGACCTGAGCCCCTTCGTATTTTAGAAGTGGGCTGCGGCCCGGGTTTTATGAGCATCATAGCAGCGCGTCTGGGACATGATGTAAAAGCGATCGATGGTTCATCAGGAATGGTAGAAAAAGCCAGAAGGAATATGCGGCAGTATCATCAGCAGGTGGAAATCTGTGAGGAAGATGGTGTAACTTTGCCATTGGAACAGGAACAAAGCTATGATGTGATACTTTCCAGAGATGCGGTGTGGACATTATATGATCCGGAAAAAGCTTTTAGGCGCTGGAAGGCGGTATTAAAACCAGGTGGAAGGATCATTTATTTTGATGGGGATTATCGTACCATTGAACCCACGTTAAAAAATAAGATTCGTATGAAAATTGCTGATTTTCTTATTTATGTTACAGAAAGAAAAACATATGGATCTGACGTGAAGGAAAACAGCGGAATTTATGAAAAGCTGCCATTTACATCGCAGAAGCGTCCGGAAGCGGACTTTCAGATATTAAAGAAGGTACGCTTTGCCAGGATCCAGATCAGAGAGAACCGCTGGTTAAACAGACCATGGACGATGGATTTCTGGAAATACGGATATCAGGGAAAAAAATTTATTGTAGTAGCCACAAAGAAGGAGAAGTGACATGCAAAACGATAAGATCAAAGAGTACTGGGAAGGAGAAGCCGGCATTTACAGCGAAGGGATCAAGGCAGAACTGAAAAGTGAAACAGCAGAAAACTGGAAGAATCTGATTCTGGAGTATGCGCCGGAAAAAGAACATCTGGAAGTACTGGACGTAGGCTGCGGGCCGGGATTTTTTGAAATTATGCTGGGAAAAGAAGGACATCATGTGACCGGGATCGATATTACTGAAAATATGATCCATGAAGCAAAGGAAAATGTAAAGGCAGCAGGTTTATCCGCAGATCTGATGACTATGGACTGCCACAATCTGAATTTCCCGGATGAGACATTTGATATGGTTATCTGCAGAAATATCACATGGACGCTGGACGATCCACAGAAGGCTTACAAGGAGTGGCTGCGTGTACTGAAAAAAGGCGGACGTCTTTTGGTATCGGACGCCTGCTGGTATCTGCATCTTTATGATGAAGAAAAGAAAAAGATTTACGAGGCACATGATGCTGCTATGTGGGAAAAATATGGAAGAGGTATCCATGCTCATGAAGATGCGGAAACAGGGAAAGAGCTCAGCAGTAAGCTGTTTATGAGTGATAAAAAGCGTCCGGCATGGGATTTGGATTACATGATGGAGATCGGCTTTTCCAAAGTGTTTGCCCTGAAGGACATCAGTGATATTTCCAGAACTTCCATGGAACGTGAGCTGAACAAGCTGACACCTCAGTTTTTAGTGGGTGGAGAAAAATAAGCGGACCGGCGTTAAATAAAACGCTGGACCCGCTCCATTGTGGTTTTTAGAATAAAGATATCCGTCAGTACATCACCGGTTTCCAGAGAATGGTTGGCGTTTTGGGTGAGAAAGAGAGGTACATCTTTCTGCGCTGCCAGTTCCCGGATGGAATTGGTTTCGGCCCAGGGATCTGCGGTGCCGTGGAAGGCGATGCTTCCGGCAAGTGGGAAGGAAAAGGTCTCTGCAAGAGGCGTGAACAGGATGCTTTTTACAGTCAGATCGTGTCGGGAAGCATAGGCTGAGGAGATGACTGTACCAATGCTTTTGGAAATAAACAGAATGCTGCCATAGGAATTCCAGTCGATGCTGCCTAAGGAGCGTTCTGTTTGTTCCAGGGCAAGGTCAAAGGCCTGTTTCATTTTTTCAGGATCTCCTTTGACATTTTCCGGGAGGGTGCCATAGGATACAGTGCGGATTTTGTAACCGTGTTTGCTGGCAAGGCGGCTGGTATAGTACAGAAGCGGCTTGTCGGCAGTGTATCCGATGCCCGGAAAAACAACTGCTAATTTCGGGGCATTTTTATCTGCTCCGGCTGTATGAGCGGAAACTTTTGCATAGAGCATCTGCAGTTGAAGCTTTTCCTGAAGTTCCTTTAAGGTAATGGAGATCGTACAGGAATCGGATGGAAGATAATCATAATCAGTAACAACGCCGTCCTCTTCCATGGAATAAACAATGTGTGAGGAACCCATGAGCTCCATGTCTTCTTCAATATCTGAAAGTAATTCTTCGTATGATTTCATTTTAATTCAAACCTTCTTATTTAAAAAATCGTTTATTTTTACAGATTCTTCTATTATACTGGATTCATTGAATGACAGCAAGAGGTTACTGTTCACTGGCAATGTCCCGCGAGGTGTTTTTGTGAGAGAAGTTAAACCTTGCTTTTATCCTGCCTGCACGATATACTAATATAATACATATCTGATTAATGGAGGGTTTTACAAATGAAAATTGCAGCAACATACGACAACGGAAATATTTTCCAGCATTTTGGAAAAACGGAGTTTTTCAAGGTGTACGAGGTAGAGGATAACAAGGTTGTTTCCAGTGAAGTGATCAGCTCCAATGGCACCGGACATGGTGCACTTGCAGGACTTCTTGCAGAGCAGGGAATCAGCGTTCTGATCTGTGGAGGAATCGGCGGCGGAGCACAGAGTGCACTTGCTGAGGCTGGCATTGAGTTATGTTCCGGAGCACAGGGAGATGCAGACACAGCTGTGGATGCTTATCTGAAGGGCGAGCTGGTATCCACAGGTGTGAATTGTGATCATCACCATCATGAGGATGGACATTCCTGCGGAAGCCATGAGAATGGACACTCCTGCGGCGGTCATGAAGACGGACATTCCTGCGGAGGCTGTGGCGGAGGATGTGGTTCCCAGCCATCTATCACAGGCCCTAATGTCGGAAAAACCTGCCGTACACATTACAGAGGAACCTTTAATGACGGAACACAGTTCGATTCTTCCTATGACCGTGGCGAGCCACTGGAATTCATCTGCGGAGCAGGACAGATGATCAAAGGCTTTGATACGGCAGTTGCAAACATGGAGGTTGGCCAGGTGGTAGATGTTCATCTGATGCCTGAGGAAGCTTACGGTATGCCGAATCCGGATGCGATTTTTACACTTGAGATCGAACAGCTTCCGGGTGCTGAGGATCTTACTGTAGGACAGCAGGTATACCTCTCCAATCAGTATGGTCAGCCGTTCCCGGTTAAAGTTAACGCAAAAGATGAAAAAACCATTACTTTCGATGCTAATCATGAGATGGCAGGTAAAGAGCTGAATTTCAGAATTGAATTAGTAGAAGTGAAATAAGAAGGAACAGTGGGAGGTGCTGTATGGGAGCATATGGCATCTCCTTTTTTGTCTGAAGGGAGGAAGCTTTCCTTATGAGGATCGCTATGATACCATTTGGATTACTATCCGGTTTTATGGACAGCAAAGAAATCCGGATCACAGAGCTGGGTGAAGATGGATTTCGATTTCGGCTGGCAGAGGAATGCCCGGAACCGGAGCAGTTTCTGATCTGTTTTTACGATATGAAAAAAGCCGGGTACAGGAGAGTGGAGATCCGGAGGTTTGGGATGAGTGCAGCAGAGGAGCAATGCCTGCAGGATCAACAGCCAGTTGAAAAGAAAACCGGAAAATATTTTTACAGGGAATATTCTGTGAGAGTGGAACAGAAGGATTATGTACAGGAGGTTCGGCGTCTGGCCGGAGAGTACAACCGATATATCCGTCTGAAGCTGGATGGAGACGATGGAGAGCTGGCGAAATCACTGACCGGTTATCCTGCGGAGCTGGATGAGATGCACTGCAGGAGTCTGGAAGAACAGAAGAGACAGTGGTTTTTCAGAGAGGGTGAAAAGGCTTCCGGAAATCCACAGGATACAATGGGTGAAGAAGAATTAAAGCTTTTGGATAATACAGAGTTTGCCCTGGAATTAAACTGCACTTCCCTGTATGAAGAATATCTGCGCCAGCCGCTGCAGGCTTTTCTGGCGTCTTACTGGCAGAAGAATTATCTCACTCACAGTTATTTTGCAGGCCGGACACCGGACAGATTTTATATTGGAAATCAGTTCTGCCATAATCTGTTTCCGACAGAAGAGCAGCTTTTTTCTATCATGGATAAAATGTATTCGGAGGGATCAGAGATCACACTGGTATTTTCTTATATCCGGGAATTTATGCTTTCGTCTGTGGGAAAGCTTCTGGAAAAGGTGGATAACTGGTGCTGTATTCATGGGTTGAATGTGGAAATCGTAGTCAATGACTGGGCCATGATGGAAATGCTCTGTGGAAAAAAATCTCGCCTGCGTCCTGTTCTGGGGACATTGCTCAATAAACGAAAAAAGGATCCGCGAATGAAATATAAATCCGGTGATACCTTATTATTTCAGCAAAACAGCCTGAATGCGGGGTTTTATCGGGATTTTCTGGCTGAAGAATTTCATATCCACAGATACGAATGGGAGTCCTGCGGATATCCACAGGAGTTTCCGCCGGGAAAAAACAGTCTGCATCTGCCTTTTTATCAGACAAACACTTCGCAGTACTGTCCATTGTATGCTTTGTGCACCACTGGGGATCGTGGTACACAGCAGCTTGCGGAGCACTGTCCGAAATTTTGTGAAAAATACGCACTGCTTTATCCGGAACATTTACACATGGCAGGGCGGTATAACTCCCTGTTTGGTGTGGATAAAACACTTCCGGAGTCAACGGAAATGTGGAAAAATATAAAAGGCACAAAGCCGGATCGCATTGTTGTTAATATATGACAGGTGATGAGCAGGCTTCGAAGGTGGATCGCGAATATCCGTTTGACAAAAATACATTGCGGAAAAAAGGAACAGGACATGGAGAACAGTATGAAAATAACAGCCGGGTTAGGCTCCATAGATGAATATGAACGTTTCGTGCAGGCAGGAGCAGATGAATTTTTCTGTGGCTATGTACCCTTTTCCTGGGCGGAAAAATACGGCACAGTAATGCCGTTAAATCGCAGGGAGGTTCTCTGCTGTAATGTTCAGCTTGGAGCATACAGTGAGCTGGAGATCCTTTCCCGGATGGTAAAAAAATATAAAAAGCCGGTGCATCTCACCTTCAATTCCCTGTATTATCTTCCGGAACAGTATCCGGAGATCGGAGATATCATAGAAAAGTGCATGGGAATTGGATTTCGAAGCTATATCATTGCAGATCCGGCGCTTCTTGTTTATCTGAAAAACAGGGGGATTTCCTGTGAGATCCATCTCAGCGGAGAGACAGGGGAAGTGAACAGCGAAATGCTGAAGATGTTCCGGCGCTTTCCTCTGAAGAGATTGATCTTTCATCGGAAAAACACGTTCCGGGATATGCAGTCTGTTATTGCATCTCAGAGAGAAGTGGAAAAACAGGCCGGGATCCGACCGGAGGCGGGAATGGAGTTCGAGGCCTTTGTGCTGAATGAAATGTGCCAGTTTACGGGAGCATTCTGTAATTCTCTTCACTGTGATGAGATGGGATATCTTTGCAGGGTGTCCTATTGGCTTGGAACTGTACGGAATGGTGATGCTGTTCCGGAAAAAATAATGGCTCTTCAGGAGCAGGCGTGGGATCAGGAACCGGATCTGAAAGCATATGATGAATTCGGATATCTTTGTGGTGAGACAGGCTGTGGACTGTGTGCACTGTATCAGCTGAAGCAGGCAGGGATCACGCATCTGAAGCTGGTTGGCCGGGGAAACTATGTGGATCACATGGAAAAAGATATCCGGAATTTGCGAAAAGCGTTGGAAATTCTGGACGCTGCAGAAAATGAGAGGGAATTTCAGTATACATTAAAACGGACAGTGTTTCCGGCGGGGTGTAGCGGAAGATGTTATTATCAGTAACAAAAAGGGAAGCTTTTTTGAGTTAGAATAAATGATAAATGGGATGAAAACCAGAATCAGGAAAAGACATGGTGCAGATTGCAGATTTGACGGTCCTGGGAAAAAGCTATTTCCGGATTATTTGGGATCAATGGCGTGTGTCCTTCCTGAGTTCAGAGATCATTACATTTGCTGTGATCCTGATACTGGCGAGATCCGGGCGGAAAAAGAATGTATTTTCAGGAGAAAGGATATAAAATGAATTTCGAGCGTGTAAAAAGAGAAGAAGCAGATACAGTTCTGAAGCTGTACCGTTCATTGCTGGGGACGCCCTATTGTGTGTGGACAGAGGAGTATCCTTCAGAAAAAGAAGTGGAATTTGATCTTTCCAGAGATGCGTTGTTCTGTATGCGGGACGATGCGGGAAATATCGCAGGTGTGATCTCCATTGATGATGATCCAAATGTGGAATGTCTCACATGCTGGTCAGAAACCATGGTGCCGTCAGCGGAGGTCTCCCGGGTGGGAGTATGTCAGGAATTCCAGAATCAGGGGATTGCCGGGAAACTTCTTAAGGGTGTGATGGAAGAACTGAAGAAGCGGGGCTATAAAGCTGTACATCTTCTTGTTGCGAAGGACAATGTAAAAGCACTCCGTTCTTATGATAAGCTGAATTTTGAGAACGTGGGAGAGTGTGAACTCTGGGGACATATGTACTGGTGTTATGAGAAAGCATTATAAAAAATGAAAAACAGGTATCTTTTTGCCGGGCGGTAGATCGACCACCAATGTCAGATCGATAAGTGGTGGTCAATACACAGTCAGCAGAGAAGATACCTGTTTTTTGTTTGAAAGCAGATCAGATCCTCCGGCAGCTGTCCCTTTCGATCAGCTGGTGAGGTACAATGATCTTTGTGGCTGGAAGGCTCGGATTTTCGATATGACTGATCATCTGCGTGGCTGCTTCCATTCCAAGCTGCCCGGAGTTAATATCAATGGAGGTCAGCTGAGGCGAAGTCAGTCTGGCAAAAAGTGAGTTGTTAAAGGAAAGAATAGACAGATCCTCCGGTATGGAGATATCTGCTTCTATACAGATCCGCTCCAGGGAAAGCGCCAGAATATCATCACTGACAAGCACAGCTGTAGGGCGCTCCTCACTTAAAAGCAGCTTTCGAAGCTCCTGAAACTCATTCTGGGAAGCGGCAGGAACCTCTATACAGTATTCGGGCTGTACGGTTAATCCGTGGCTGATCAGCGCAGTCATGTAGCCGGTTTTGCGGTCTGCGGAAAAGACCAGGGAATTATCTACACCCAGATAAGCGATCTTCCGGTGGCCCAGAGCATAAAGATACTCCGTTGCCTCCTGTCCGGCCAGAAGGTTGTCATTATCGATATAGATCGTATGATTGGTGTATTGTGCCGGTTTTCCGATCAGGATATAGAGAAGTCCTTCACTGAAAAGAAAATCAATAACAGAATCATTCACACGGGAATAAAGAACAATAAATCCGTCAACCTTACCGCTTCTGGACATGGAACGTACTGCGTTAAGGATCTCTTCTTCATTCTGACCGGTAACAATGGTGCTGATATACTGATGTGCGTTACAGTAGTGGCTGATCCCCCGGATCGTCTCAAGGTAAAAGGAATTCTCGTATGTCTCCTTTGGGGATGGAGGCAGGATGATACCGATGGAGCGGGAAATCTGTGCTGCCAGGTTGCTGGCCTGGAAATTCGGCTCATAGCCAAGCTCCGCCATGGCTCTGCGTACACGTTCCTTGGTTTCTTCACTGATAGATGGATTATTTTTGCAGGTTCTGGAAACGGTGGACGGGGATACCCCGGCCAGAGCTGCCACATCTTTGATGGTTACTGCCATAAATTTGCCTCCTCACGGATATGCCGGATCAAAGCGGAAGTATGCCTCTGATCCGGCTTTTTTTATCTCAGTCTGATAGAGATATTGTAGTTCATAACAAGGATACTGTCAAACATATTGCACGGAAAATTGCATGAAATTGCGTAAAAACAGATGCACAGAAAATCAGGTAGTGAGATGCAGACAGATTCTGTTTGACATAATGAAAAACTGCACAAAATCAGGATGTAAAAATTGTAAGAAAGGTAGAAAAGACAAAAACGCATTGCACTTCATGCAAAATGGACGTATAATTTACGCAAACGATTGCGTAGATTATATGAATATGTATCCGTGAGAGGATAATAGATAAGATGCTCTGAGATGCAGGGCTCAACATAAGGAGAGAAAAGATATGGATAAAAGAGCAGCCGGCATTTTGATGCCGATCACAAGCCTGCCGTCAGAGTACGGCATCGGATGTTTTTCAAAGAGTGCCTATGATTTTGTGGACTGGCTGAAGGAAGCGGGACAGAGCTACTGGCAGATCCTCCCGCTGGGACCTACCAGTTACGGAGATTCTCCGTACCAGTCCTTCTCCACTTTTGCGGGAAATCCGTATTTTATCAGCCTGAAGGCACTGGTGGAGGAAGGCGTCCTTACAAAGGAGGACTGTGATAAGGTCAGCTGGGGAAGAAGAGCAGACAGCGTAGACTATGAAAAAATCTACAAAGGCCGTTACAAGCTTCTCCGCAAAGCTTACGAAAACAGCAACATCAGCGAGAATCCGGATTATCAGAAATTTGTTGCAGAAAACAGCTGGTGGCTTTCCGACTATGCACTTTTTATGGCAGTAAAGGATCAGTTCGGCGGTGTTGAGTGGACAAAATGGGCAGAGGATATCCGCCTTCGCTGGGCAAATGCCATGGACTACTATCGCAGAGAATTATATTTTGATATTGAATTCCAGCAGTATATGCAGTTCAAATTCTATGAGCAGTGGATGAAACTGAAAAAATATGCCAACGAAAAAGGCATTCAGATCATCGGAGATATCCCGATCTATGTAGCTATGGACAGTGCAGATACCTGGGCTCATCCGGAACTTTTCCAGCTGGATGAGGAGAATGTGCCGGTGGCTGTAGCCGGATGCCCGCCGGACGGTTTTTCCGCAACAGGACAGCTTTGGGGAAATCCACTGTACCGCTGGGATTACCACAGAAATACAGGATATCAGTGGTGGATTTCCAGACTGAGCTACGTATTCCGCCTTTATGACGTGGTAAGGATCGATCATTTCCGTGGCTTTGACGAGTATTTTTCCATTCCATACGGTGCAGAAAATGCCATTGGCGGTCACTGGGAAAAAGGTCCCGGGATCGATTTGTTCCGCAAAGTGGAGCAGGCCCTTGGCTGGAAGCAGGTCATTGCGGAGGATCTTGGCTATGTGACAGATTCCGTGCGTCAGCTTGTCCATGACAGTGGATTCCCGGGAATGAAGGTCCTGGAGTTTGCGTTTGATTCCAGAGATTCCGGTTGTGCCAACGATTATCTTCCGCACAACTATCCGGAGAACAGTGTGGCATACACAGGAACCCATGATAATGAGACCATCGCCGGATGGTGGAAGAGCATTATGGCAAAAGAGCGTAAGCTTGCCAGGGATTATCTCTGTGATAACTATACACCGGATAAAGAGCTGCATAAATGCTTTATCAGCCTGGTTATGAGAAGCAGTGCAAAGCTCTGTGTGATCCCTATGCAGGATTATATGGGCCTGGATAACAGCTGCAGAATGAACCAGCCTTCCACAGTAGGAAAGAACTGGAAGTGGAGGATCCGCAAAAGGGAGCTGACTGTGAAGCTTCAGAAAGAGATCCAAGGTATTGCACTTCGCTACGGACGTATGAACTGGTCTGATTAAAAGAGAGATCCAAGAGACATATTCCATTTAAACGGGACGTGAAAGAAAGTAGAAAGATTTTAGATAGAATCGTAATTTTTTATGTGATATAATGCTGTTTCGTGGAGGCAGCTGTCAGTAAAAGGTAAGGCTGACAGCTGCCTTATTGTATTTTTAGATCTGCGGTAAATGATAAAGTGATACATTTATATATGCAGAAGATCAGAAGAGAGTGTCTGATCTGTAGCAGTGGATAATCCTGAATAACGGAAGATTTTTTACAATAAGGGGAGAATTATGACAGGAAAAACACACGCGGCAGTCGGACTCGGAACAGTGCTGGCAGTTACACAGCCCTCTACGGTTTCCGGTCTGGTACTTGCGGCAGGAACAGGAATGCTTGGAGCATTGATCAGCGACATTGATGTAGGAACCTCCAAATCCCATAAGGATGCGAACCGGATCACGCTGATCGCGGTACTGCTTGTGGCAGCAGAGATCGCATTGAATTATTTTTATGATTTTTCTATCTGGGAAAAGGTCCGCAATAACCAGTCTATGGCGCCGGTTGCCATGGGAGTTATTATTTTTATTGCAGTCTGCGCCTTTGGAAAAAATCAGCCGCACCGGTCATTTATGCATTCGATCATGGCTATGGCCATTTTAAGTGCAGCCATATCCATGGTGTCCGTGAAGCTGGTCCTTTATTTTGTGGTTGGATTCGCATCACATCTGGTGCTGGACTGCTTTAACCGGAAACGGGTACGGATCCTGTATCCGCTGCCGGGCGGCATTGCGCTGGATTTCTGTAAGGCAGGAGGCTTTGTGGATTCCCTGCTTTTTAAGCTTGGATCTGTAGCTGTGATCTTTGAAATCGTATATCTGGCTGTGCAGATGGGAGAGAACTGGAAGCTTTTTCGAATGTAGAGGATGTTTTATTTACCGATTACGGATAATTTTATATGGGGCAGATATTGTTAAGCCAAAAAAGGAGCAGATTTTCCAAATACGGAAGATCTACTCTTTTTAACCGAATCAAGGGAGTTCCCTGTTTCAATTACGAATATCCGCCTGACGGTTTATAAGTGTGATCATTTATTCTTTCTGATCCTGCAGGCGCATGCTGTGTAAAGTACGTCTGTGGAAGAGTTCAGTGCTGTCTCACAGGAATCCTGGATCACGCCTACGATGAAACCGACACCAACTACCTGCATGGCAACATCATTGGGGATTCCGAAAAGGCTGCAGGCCATCGGGATCAGAAGAAGAGAACCGCCGGCAACTCCGGAAGCACCAGCCGCACTTGCAGCAGCCAGGATGCAGAGGATCAGAGCGGTCGGGAAGTCTACGCTGATACCGAGTGTATGTGCAGCTGCCAGAGCCATGATGGAAATGGTGATCGCTGCACCACCCATGTTGATGGTCGCACCAAGAGGGATGGAGATGGAGTAGGTATCCTCATCAAGTCCGAGATCCTTGCACAGCTCCATGTTTACCGGAATGTTGGCGGCAGAGCTTCTTGTGAAGAATGCTGTGATACCACTGTCCTTCAGGCAGCGCAGAACCAGCGGATATGGATTCCGGCGTGTGCAGATGAAAGTAATGATCGGGTTGATCACCAGTGCGACAAAGAGCATGGTTCCCACCAGTACACAGATCAGACGGCCATAGCTTAACAGTACACTAAGTCCCTGCTCGGAGATGGTTGTGAAGATCAGGCCCATGATACCAAATGGAGCAAGGCTGATGATCCATCTTACGGCTGTGGAGGTTGCATCGGAAATGTTTTCGATGACAGTCTTGGTAGTTTCACTTGCGGCCTTCAGTGCGATACCGAAGATGATGGCCCATGCAAGGATACCGATATAGTTGGCGTTGACAAGTGCGTCAACCGGGTTGGAAACAATGTTCATCAGAAGGTTTTTGAGGACCTCTGCAACACCGCTTGGCGGAGTGACGTCGGAAGTATTTGTACTTTCGGAAAAAGTCAGCATGATCGGGAACAGGCGGCTGGAGATCACAGCTGCCAGTGCTGAGAGTATATTTCCCAGAAGATAAAGTACAACAACGAATTTCATGTTTGTTTTCTGGCCTTTTCCCATGTGGCACAGAGAGCTCATTACCAGGAAGAACACCAGAAGCGGAGCAATTCCACGAAGAGCACCGACGAACAGATCACCGAGAATGGAGATCACAGATGCCTGAGGGATCGCAAGTCCGAGAATGATACCAACGATCAGACCACAGATGATGCGCTTGATCAGGTTGATGCTGTTCCATTTTTGAATCAGTTTTTTCATAACTAGTTTCCTCTTTCCTATTGTGTGAGTGTGCTAAAAAAATGCTGAGCCGCAAAGCAACGATCCAGTGTAAAGGGCGGATCGTTCTAAGCCGGTATTACTGCATCGCGTAAAAGCACAACAGGATAATTATATACAATTATGTCCGCCTTGTAAAGACAAATGTACATAAAACGCGAGAAAGATATAAAAAGCGCCAGATCAATGCTTCGTCTGGCGCTATATATTTGAAGTATCAGGTCCGAATTTTCCGGAAGCTTACAGCAAAGAACAGAACCTCCGCAAAGCCTGTAATTCCCCATGAGAAAATATACAGGAGATAAAGTGAGGAAATGGTTTGGAAGTGTGCGAACACCGTATAGAACCAGATGACACGGAATACACAGGATCCCAGAATGATGATGATGGTCGGTGGGATACTTTTTCCGATGCCACGGGAAGCGGCGATACTGCAATCCATAAAACAGCTGAAGGCATAGCTGAAGCCCATGATCCGGATCCTCTCCATGCCGGCATCGATGACTGCCGGTTCTGTGGCAAACAGTGACAGAAACTGCGGACCGAAAACAAGAAGCAGTCCACCAAGGATCGCGCCTGCGATGAAGGCATAGGTAAGGCTGATCCCATAAGTTTTCAGCATACGTTTTTTATTTCCGGCACCCCAGTTCTGACCGATGAAGCTTGCGCATGCAGTATAGAAAGCAAACATGACGTTGTAGATCAGAGAGTCTGCATTTGCGGCAGCGGCATTTCCGGAAACCGTGACTGCATCGAAGGAGTTGACACCGGCCTGTACGAACAGATTTGCAATGGCAAAAATCCCATTCTGCAGACCTGTGGGAATACCAAGAAGCAGTACTGCTTTACAGGCCTTCGGGTGAAGACGGAGCTTACGCAGGGATACCCTGCATTCGTCTTTTCTCCGAAGGAGGTGGATCATTACCAGCGCTGCGGAGATATACAGTGCGATCGCGCTGGCAGTTGCCACACCTGCGGCGGCCATATGACAGACGATAACGAAAAACAGGTTCAGAAGAACGTTGATCACTCCGGCAATGGAAAGATAGATCAGCGGTCGCTTCGTATCGCCGCGGGCACTTAATACGCCGTTACCGAAATTGTATACAGCCATGGCCGGCATACCCAGAGCATAAATCTTCATATATAAAACAGCCTGGTCCATCAGCTCCGGTTTCGTATTCATCATGGACAGCATCTGTCCGGAAAACAGAAGACAGACGACACAGACCAGAAGTCCTGCGATGGCACAGAGAAGAAGAGATGTATGAATCGTTTCTTCGGTACCTTTTCTGTTTTCGGCACCCAGCTCGTGTGCTACACGAACATTGACTCCGGCGCCCATGCCGATCAGGATTCCGGTAAATAAAGTGACCAGCAGAGTTGTGGAACCCACAGCTCCAAGTGCCATGTAATCTGCAAATCGCCCTACAACCGCAACATCACTTAAATTAAAAAGAACCTCCAACACCTGGGACCCCATCAGGGGAAGGCTAAAGAGGAGGATATTTTTCCAGAGAGAGCCGGAGGTCATCTCAATGGAAGACGTTTTCTTTTTTTCATTTTCACACATAGTTTACCTCATAAAAATTATAAAAAATTCCTTCATCCAAGGTATACAATACTATGTTGGAATAGGTTTGTAAAGAGGGGAAAATAGTTCTTTTACCAGGCGCAGAGGTTTGTTTTTATTTATAGATTCTACATTGATTTCAGTACGAACAATGATATAATAAATGAGAGCAATAAGAAAGTATTTTCAGAAATATTGGAAATATAAAATACAGCAGACCAAGGAGGAACTCAATACAATGAAAATCGGAAATGATATTTATTATGTAGGAGTAAACGATCATCAGGTAGACCTGTTTGAGGGACAGTATGTAGTGCCAAACGGAATGTCCTACAACTCCTATGTGATCAAAGATGAGAAGATCGCAGTTATGGACACTGTAGATGCCGGCTTCACAGAAGAGTGGCTGGGAAAAGTTGCAGAGGTTCTGGATGGTGCGAAACCGGATTATCTTGTAGTCCAGCATATGGAGCCGGACCATGCAGCAAATATTGAGAATTTCATGAAAGCATACCCGGATACAACTGTTGTTGCCAACACAAAGACCTTTACCATGATGGAGAATTTCTTCCGTGGAATGGATCTGGAAGGAAAGAAACATATTGTAGCCAACGGTGACATCCTGACACTTGGAAAACACGTCCTTACCTTTGTATTTGCACCGATGGTTCACTGGCCGGAGGTTATGGTTACATATGACAGCACAGACAAAGTTCTGTTTTCCGCAGACGGCTTTGGCAAATTCGGAGCTCTTGATGTAGAAGAGGACTGGGACTGCGAAGCACGTCGCTACTATATCGGAATCGTCGGAAAATACGGTCCGCAGGTACAGAAGCTTCTCAAGGCAGCAGCAACTCTTGATATCCAGACCATCTGCCCGCTTCACGGACCGATCCTTACCGAAAATCTTGGACATTATTTGGAGAAATATGATATCTGGTCTTCTTATAAAGTAGAGAGTGAAGGAGTAATGATCGCCTACACATCTGTATACGGACATACAAAGAAAGCAGCAGAGCTTCTTGCACAGAAGCTGGAGGAAAAGGGCTGCCCGAAGGTTGTTGTCTGCGATCTTGCAAGAGAAGACATGGCAGAGGCAGTGGAGGATGCTTTCCGCTACGGCAAGCTGGTACTGGCCAGCATTACATACAACGGAGAAGCATTCCCGTTTATGCGTACATTCATCGAGAACCTGACAGAGCGTAATTACCAGAACCGCACCATCGGCCTCATTGAGAACGGAAGCTGGGCACCGACTGCAGCTAAAGTCATGAAAGGAATGTTCGAGAAGAGTAAAAATATCACATGGCTTGAGAACAATGTAAAGATCATGTCCTCCCTCAGCGATGAGAATGTGGCAGAGATCGATGCAATGGCAGAGGAGCTCTGCAAGTAATTTCTGAATACCAGAACAGCTTATAAAAAATAAAGATATAACATAATAAAAAGACGTGGACCCGTAAGACCACGTCTTTTTTATTTACCGAGCAACAGTTACGTTACATCCTCTTACACCACATAAATCCATAAGCCGGAAGCTCCACGTCCTTAAGCTCCAGTGTCTGGTCAGTGATCAGATCGCGGAAGGTTCCTTCCTCCTGCATCCAGGCAGTTTTTTCACTGTCACTGAAATTGAAGATTCCGATGAAACGTTCGTTTCCTTTCTGGCGGAGGATGCAGAGAATGCTGTCATCATGAACATCGTATGTATATACATCACAGTCCTTATCAAAAACAGATTCCTGGCTGCGGATCTGCTCCATGCGGCTAAGAGTCTGGAAGATCTGTCCCTCAACGGAGGATTTGGAGTTTCTTTTTTCGGCAAGCTCCCACTGGAAAGCACCACGGTGGATATAGCGGGAATCTGCAGCCTTATCCGGATCCTCTTTATAGGAATAATCATTGAGACGTCCGATTTCATCGGAGCTGTAAAGCATCGGGATCCCGGACTGGGTAAGCATATATGCGTGAAGCATCAGATCCTCGCGGATACCCCTTTTCAGCTTCTCGTCATCTTTTTCAAAAAGAGCAGCCTCGATCCCGCACATGGAAGCAGTAGTTCCGCAGAAACGAGCATCCTGAGTTACCGGGTCATCATTATAGAGCTCTCCGCGGCTGTCGCTTCCCGGGTGCTTTCCTGTAAAGAAATCATTCAGGTAACGCTTATGAGATGGCTCATCCATGCCCCAGTCTTTCAGAGTGGCGAAATCAAGTCCCCAGCCGATATCGTCATGGCAGCGGAGATAATTCAGGAAGGTGTACTGCTTCGGAAGGCTGTTTACAATATCCATCTGTTTTTTCAGAAGTCGGATATCACGAGTGGCAATGCTGTTCCAGGTTGTAGCCATGGTTGTTACATTGTAAAGCATATGGCATTCCGGTTTCTCTACGGTTCCGAAATAGGGAACAACCTTCTCCGGCTCCATAACGACCTCACCCAGAAGTACGACACTTGGGCAGACGATCTCGGCGATCATACGCATCATACGAACGATCGTATGCACCTGCTTCAGGTTACGGCAAGGAGTTCCCAGTTCCTTCCAGATATACGGAACCGCATCGATACGGATCACGTCCATTCCCTGGTTTGCAAGGAAGAGGAAGTTGTACATCATCTCATTGAAAACACGGGGATTGCCGTAGTTCAGATCCCACTGGTACGGATAAAAGGTAGTCATGACATAGTGACCGATATCCGGAAGCCAAGTAAAGTTCCCCGGAGCAGTGGTTGGGAATACCTGTGGTACGGTCTTTTCGTACTCGTCCGGGATCTCACGGTTGTTGTAGAAGAAGTAACGGCTCATATATTCGCCGTCACCCTGGCGTGCTTTTTTGGCCCACTCATGATCCTCGGAAGTGTGGTTCATAACAAAATCCATACACAGGTTCATTCCGTTTTTGTGGCATTTATCTGCAAGGGCAGCCAGGTCCTTCATAGTACCAAGGTCCGGGCGGACTTTGCGGAAGTCGGCTACTGCGTAACCACCGTCGGAACGGCCCTTCGGGGTATCCAGGAACGGCATTAGATGAAGGCAGTTCACGTTGCATTCCTTGAGATATGGAAGCTTGGCAGAAACTCCCTTGATGTTGCCGGCAAAATTGTCAATGTAGAGCATCATGCCAAGCATATCCTTCTGGCGGAACCAGTCCGGATTTTTTTCTCTTTCCAGGTCGCGGTTTTTGAGCGCGCGGCGGCGTGCTGTAAAATACTGGTACATCTGGTCGCAGAGCTCTGCAAACATATCGTCATTGTGATAAAGCTCTGTGTACAGCCATCGAAGCTCGTCGTGATGATGGTTTAAACGTTCCTGAAAAATTTCCTGATCTTTTTTCATGATTTCCTCCCTGAATAGATATTTATAGATGCCGGGAAACCTGTAAAATATTTCCCGGCGGTAATGGTTATCTGACATTTTTCCACAGAATTATAGCATGAAGTTTCCGGTACATGAATATACGGGTTGTTATGGAATATGGAAAAATGTTGTAAGTATTTTCAGTCTCCGGTTGTCTGTCGTCGTATCAGAACCGGAGTGATCTTTTTGTGGATCGGTTTTTGAAGCGGTGCCGGTTTTCTTTTCTTCATTTCGTTCATCTGTTCCACAAGCAGTTCCATGGTAGTCTGTGCGATCACATCAATCTGCTGTCCAATAGTAGTGATCGGAATGATGGACTCCGCAGCAATGGGTGAATTATCGAATCCGATGATCTGATATTCATCCGGCAGACAGTTGTATTTCTGGAAGATCAGATTGAGAAATATATTTGCGTAAGTATCATTGGATAAAAATATGCCTTTTTTCTGACCGGAATATTTACTGTCAATATCCTGAAAGATCACACGCATCTGTTCAAAAAGCTCCTGATAGGAATCACCGGAAACATTAAGGTTCAGTTCATAAGGAACATGATATTCCCGGCATGTTTCCTCAAAGGCACGGATACGGTCATAAGCCGGAATATTCTCAGGTACATGGACATTGATGTGGATCAGTACATCACACTGATTACGTATCAGCAGAGAAGTAGCCTGCATGCCGCCCATGTAATTGTCTGTTGTAACGCTGCATATATGTTCTGCTTCACGTTCAATGGCGATCACAGGAATATTATAGGAAGCCAGTTTTTCAGAGGAAAGAGTATGGCTGAGAACAATAAGTCCTTCAATCTTATAAGCCATCAGCTCGTCCAGATACTGCATTTCTTTCTCCGGGCCGCCATCACTGACAAAAACCAGAAATTTGTAATGATAATCGGAGTAACTTCGAAGAAGCTGTGTCAGCATTTCGGAATAATAATGAAGATAAAGGTTCGGGACAATGATCCCTACAAATTCGCTTTTTCCATTGGCAAGAACCCTGGCAAGCTTGTTTTTTCTGTAGCCGAGCTCATCAAGGGCTTTTGCGATCTTTTCCTGATTTTCCAGGGTCAGAGAATCCGGATGATTGAAATATCTGGAGATCGTAGTCTTGGAAAAACCAGTGTATTCTGCAATATCGGCAAATGTTACCTGTTTTTTAGCCATAAAAAAATAGTCTCCTTTTAACAGCAGAAAGTTATGGTACGGAATGCAGATGTGATCATATAAGAGAAATCTGCAGACCGTACAAGATAATTGGATTGATGTAATTAAGTATAACAATACAGACGTTAAATAGCAATAAAAAAATAACCAGTTAAGTTACCGGTAACTTTTCTTGAATAAATTAACAAAAAAGGTTGACAGAAGCTATGTCATATAGTAGTATCAAATTATAAAGTAACCGGTTACTTTACCGGTTACTAAACAAGAACGAAAGAACAAAAAAGGGAGGAAAAGAGAATGAAAAAAGGTTCTGCGAAAGCTGTTCCGGCAGGAAAAAGAACTGCTGCAGAAAAGCTTCAGTATGTGAAAAAGAACTGGCAGCTGTATGTGTTTTTTCTGCTGCCTGCACTTCTTCTGACGATCATCTTCAAATACGTGCCCATGGGTGGCGTACTGATCGCTTTTGAGGACTACAATGTCATTGATGGTGTATTTGGAAGCAAATGGGTAGGACTGGAATACTTCCGGAGATTTCTGGCATCACCGGATTTTATGAATTATCTTGTGAACACTCTGAAACTGAGTATTTACGGACTACTGTGGGGATTTCCGATTCCGATCATCCTGGCACTTCTTCTGAATCAGATCCGGAGAGCTGGGATCAGGAAAAAAATTCAGCTTCTGATCTATGCGCCGAATTTTATTTCCGTTATCGTACTCTGTGGTATGGTTCGTATGTTTCTTTCACCGGTAGGTCCGCTGAATAAACTGATCGGTTCCGATGCCAACTGGATGACTATGCCGGCAGCATTTCGTACCATTTACATAGCCAGCGGAATCTGGCAGACAGCCGGATGGGCATCCATTATGTATACTGCAGCACTTGCCAATGCAAGTAAGGATCTGGAAGAGGCAGCAGTGGTGGATGGTGCAAATATCCTGCAGCAGATCTGGTATGTACAGCTTCCGGCTATTAAAAACATCATTGTGATCCAGTTTATCCTTCAGGCCGGAAATATTATGAGCATTGGTTTTGAAAAAGCATATGCACTGCAGACAGATATGAACCTTCCTGCATCTGAGATTCTTTCTACTTATGTATACAGAATCGGTCTTCTGAATGGAGATTATGGATATTCTACAGCAGTGGGGCTGTTTAATTCAGTGATCAATGTAATTCTTTTGATCTTTGTAAACTGGGTAGTCAAGAAACTGAATGACGGAGAGGGATTATAGGAGGTGCTGTTATGGCAAAAGCAAAGAAAAAGAAATATTCGGCATCTGATAAAGCCATTTTAGGAATCGGATACGTACTTCTGGGTGCATTTGTACTTTCCATTCTGGTTCCGCTTTTATATGTTGTGATCGCATCCTTTATGGATCCGAATGTGCTGAACAGCCAGGGGATCAGCTTTGATGTGCGGAAGTGGACGATCGATGCGTACCGCAGAGTTCTTGAAAATAATATGATCTGGAGAGGCTTTGCAAACTCATTTTTTTATTCCCTGGTGTTTACCATTATTTCAGTTCTGGTAACTCTGCTGGCAGCATATCCAATGTCCAAGAAAGAATTTGTGGGAAGAAATTTCTTCAATGTTATTTTTCTCATTACCATGTTTTTCGGTGGAGGAATGATCCCGACTTTTATCCTGATCAATCAGTTGCATCTGGTAAATACAATCTGGGCAATCCTGCTTCCGGGTGCGTTTAATGTCTGGAACATGATCCTTGCCAGAACCTATTATCAGTCTATCCCCAAGGAACTCAGAGAGGCATCTGCCATTGACGGTGCCACGGAAATCGAGCATTTTTTCAAGATTATGATGCCGGTATGCAAACCGATCATCGCAGTGCTTGCACTGTGGTCCTTTGTAGGAATGTGGAACAGTTATTTTGACGCTATGATTTATTTGAATGATGCGAAACTGCAGCCATTGCAGCTGGTACTTCGTTCCATCCTTGTACAGAATACACCGCAGCCCGGAATGATCGCAGATATCCAGAGTACTGCACAGATGGCAAAGGTAGCGGAACTTCTGAAATATGCTACGATCATTGTATCAAGTTTACCGCTTCTGATCATGTATCCATTCTTCCAGAAATATTTTGACCAGGGCATTATGGTTGGTTCTGTAAAAGGCTGATGACAGGAGGTTGATAATGATGAAAAAAAGAATGAAAGCATTATTGGCAATCGGGCTTTCTGCAATTATAATGGTATGCAGTGCCGGATGTGGAAATGGAAAAGAACACATGAAAGCAGAAACAGATCCGGATATCCCGGTGGAAGATGTGTCCTTTCCTCTGAAAGAAAAAGCAGAGCTGTCTTTTATTACCAGTGCACCTGCAACATCTACACAGGAACCTAATGAAAGAACGATTTTTAAAAGACTGGAAAAGCAGACCAATGTCCACATTGACTGGACCTGTTTTGTATCGGATCAGTTTGATGACAAAAAAAATCTGGCGCTGGCACAGTTCGGAAATCTTCCGGATGGACTTTTTAACGCAGGGATGAGTGATTATGATCTTCTTCGTTATGCCAAACAGGGAATCATTATTCCGGTAGAAAATCTCATTGATAAATACATGCCGAATCTTAAGGCTGTATTTGAAAAATACCCGGAATACAGAACAATGTGTACAGCACCGGACGGACATATTTATTCTTTCCCATGGATCGAGCAGCTTGGTGCGGGGAAAGAAGCCATTCAGGCAATTGGAGATATTCCCTACATTAATAAAAAATGGCTGGATTATCTGAAGCTGGACGTTCCGACTACAACTGAGGAACTGGAACAGGTTCTGGTCGCTTTCCGCGACAATGCAGATAAACTGGAAAAGAAATTCAACATTGAGGGTGGTGTGATCCCGATGTCCTTTATCATCAATAATGGTGATCAGGATCCTGCAATTCTCATCAACGGATTCGGAGAAGGATATGGTGACACCGGTGATCATTTTGCAGTGAAAGATGATGGAACCGTTATTTATACAACTGTACAGGAAGGCTATAAAGAAGGTATTCAGTGGCTCCATCAGTTGGTAGAAGAAAAGCTGGTGGATCCGGAGGCTTTTACCCAGGAATGGTCAACTTATGTTGCAAAAGGTAAGAACCACAGATATGGTCTGTGTTTCACCTGGGATATTGCAAATATTGATAACAATGAAGATTATGTAATGCTCCCGGCGCTGGCCGGTCCGGATGGTCTTGTAAATATCACAAGACAGAATAACAGTGAAACCAGTGGCTTTGACAGAGGAAGATGTGTTCTGACTACAAGCTGCAGAGACACGGCACTGGCAGCTGCATGGATCGATCAGATGTATGCACCGATCCAGTCTCCGCAGAATAACTGGGGTACTTATGGTGAGAAAGACTCCTTCAATATCTTTGAAATGTCTGAAAATGCAGAAGGTGGACAGATGCTGAAGCATATGGATCTTGGAGACGCATCTCCGGTAGAGGTTCGTGAAGCACAGTCTGTTAACGGACCGCTGGCAGTTCTTAATGATTATTATGATGTATATGTAACAGAGCCTGCAGATGCAAAATGGCGTCTCGACAATATGCATGAAACATATCTTAAGGATATGAACAGTAAATATGTGTATCCGAATGTATTTATGAGTATTGATGATACCAATAAGGTATCTCAGTACGACACGGATATCAAGAAGTATGCGGAACAGAAAAAAGCAGACTGGATCCTGAATGGCGGCATCGATAAAGAATGGGATTCCTATCTGAAAAAGATGGAGCAGTATGGACTGTCTGATTATCTGGCAATCAAACAGAAATATTTTGACCAGTATCAGAAGTCTCTTAGTGAGACAGAGAAATAAAAACAGAAAAAGATACCGGTCAGAAACATAAAAAAGAAAGAGAGAGCAGAGTATGAGTGAAAAACTTGAAAAAGCACGTCTTTATGAAATAGAGGAAGCAAAAAATATCCCGCAGGAAGAGAAACCGGCCTTTCATGTATCTGCACCGGTTGGCTGGATCAATGATCCCAATGGATTTTCTGTTTTTAAAGGAAAGGTACATCTTTTTTACCAGTATCATCCTTACAGCCGTGACTGGGGCCCTATGCACTGGGGCCATAGTGTGACGGAGGATATGATCAGATGGGAGCAGCTTCCTGCAGCGCTTGCACCGGATCAGGAATATGATCGAGAGGGATGCTTTTCCGGAAGTGCTATTGAAGCGGATGGAAAACAGGCTTTGATCTACACAGGAGTTACAACAGAAAAGCTGCCGGATGGAAAAGAAGAAGTCCGGCAGAATCAGTGCCTTGCCTGGGGTGACGGAAAAGATTATGTAAAGGTAGAGAAAAATCCGATAGTCACCGGGGATATGCTTCCGGAGAAATGCAGCAGAGTTGATTTCCGTGATCCGAAGGTATGGGAAGATAACGGAACATACCATATGCTCGTAGGATGCCGCAGCGAAGAAATTCCGGGACAGGTAGTTCTGTTTTCCAGTAAAGATCTGAAAGAATGGAAATTTGAAACAATTCTTGCTGAGAACTCCACAGGAGAAATCGGCGTTATGTGGGAATGCCCCGATTTCTTTCCGCTCGGGGATAAACATGTGCTGATCTGTTCTCCGCAGCATATGCGGGCAAAAGGGTATGAGTTTCATAATGGACATAATTCCCTGTATTTTACGGGAGATTATGACAGCGAAAAACATACATTTGAAAAAGACGCACCGGTAAGTCTGGACTACGGACTTGATTTTTATGCGCCGCAGACAACCCTTCTTCCAGATGGAAGAAGAGTGATGATCGCCTGGATGAAATCCTGGGATAGCTGTGTGATCAAGGAAAAGCAGAGATGGCAGGGAATGATGACTCTTCCGAGAGAGCTGGAATATCGTGACGGAAAGATCTGGCAGAAGCCGGTCCGGGAAATTGAGAATTATCGGAAAAACCGTTGCTGTTATGAGAATGTAAAAGTGGGTGAGAGCTTAAGCCTTGAAGGCGTCCGTGGCCGAATGATCGATCTGACTGTGGAACTGCAGAACGCAGATGGCATCATGGATGGAAGCAGGAACTCCGGAAATCCAAATCAGGAAGCATTGGATGTGTACAATGAGTTCCGGATCGAGCTTGCACGCAATGAAGAATATACAACGGTCTTTACCTATGATCGAAAAAGACAGATACTGGAGATCGACAGAACCTGGAGCGGGGTGCAGCGTGATGTTGTATGTACAAGAAAGCTCCAGATCACAGATGACAGACAAAATCTGAAGCTGCGTTTTATCCTGGATCGAAGCTCCATAGAGCTTTTTATCAATGATGGAAGCAAAACTGCGACTACCGTGATCCCAACACCGGTAGAAGCAGATGAGATCCTGTTTCACAGTGACGGAAATGCGGTGATCCAGGTTGAGAAATATGATATTGTGTTGTAGAAGCCTCTCAAATATTGACAATTTCTCCGTTTTTGTATAACATAGGGGAAGTTGCTTACGCCGGATCAGGAGTTATTCGTATCTTCTGATCCGGCATATATTTACAGGAGAGGAACACAGGAATGTTTTATCAGTTAAAAATCACAAGAAAAGGAACGAAACCGCCGGTATGGAGACGCTGTACTGTTGCGGCTGACGTTACATTTGCAAAGATGGCAGCCATGCTTGAAAAACTGGTTCAGTATCCGGCAGGCAGCCTATATGAGATTGAATTTTTTCAGAAAAAAGTACAGATCCGTGAGAATGGTGACGGAGAAGCAAAGAATAATTTCACATTATTAAATGCAGGCGAGACAGAGACTGCAGAGCTTATGGATTCCGAGAAATGGTTTACCTTCCGTCAGTATGGCGCGGATAAGGAAGCTCCGGAATACAGAGTTGATATTGAGAAGAAAGACGAGGGAACAGCAGAAGCTCCTTCTATTATAAAAGAAGTAAAGGGTGAGGATGATCCGTACTGGACAGAGGCACCGGAGCTGGGATGCACTGCAGCAGTTGAGACAGAGGCGGAAACAGCCAAAGCATCGGAAGACATTGCTGCAACAGTAGCAGCAGTAGAGGCAGCAGCCAGAGCTGCAAAAGCAGATGAGGCAGCCACAGGCAGCAGAAGAAATCCTACAGTAAAAGATTTCCTCATGTCCTATCGTAAAGAAGACCTTCTCAGCATTGCAGGTGAGCTTGGACTTCACTGCAGGGGAATGGAGCAGGAAGAGATCGCCGCAAAGGTTGCCGCAGAGGTTCTTAAACCGGAGGTTATGAAAGCAAGCTTCCTCGTAGCAGACGATCAGGAGGTACTGGCTTTTGAGGCGGCTATTCAGAGAAAATGCTTCCATGTTGCAGAGGATGAGTGGAATACATTAGAGCGGCTGAACGATATGGGCTACCTTGTTTCCTACAGTGATGATTACGCAGAAGTTCCGGCAGAGGTTGCAGCTGTTTACGACCAGATCAATACACCGGAATTCCGGACACTTCGCAGCCAGGTAAACTGGCTGAAGGATTGTCTTATTATGGTAAGCTATCTGTATGTATCTGCACCGGCAAAGACCGTATATGAGATGTTTAAGCAGAGAAAAGGCTTTGACATCGGATATGACAGCTTCATCGAGCTGTATCATACCATTCCGGAGAAGGCCTGCATCTGTGAGCTTGCGGAGGATCAGCTGATCCTGAAATCCGCACTGGTCAATAACATCTACAAGGATATCGAGAGACGTCAGGGCGGACGGAAATTCTATATTCCGTCAGTAGATGAGATCCTGGATTATTCCGAAAACGGTTATCCGACAAAATCTGCTTCTTACCAGAGACTGGGCAGATTCCTGCTGGATGAGATGAAGGTTTCCGATGCAGTGAAGGATCAGGTACTGTTCTTTATTTACAAAGAATGCTCCATGGATGGCAGAATGTCAGCGATCATGGAAAACCTGAACCAGAAGGGGATCCAGTTTAACGATGAGCAGCTTGAGAAATTTACAAAGCTGATCATGGAGGCAAACAATAACACAAGAATGCTGGAATTCCGCGGTTACACACCGAATGAGATCTCAGGAGCAGTATGGCCGTTTGCCACAGGCAAGCCGCACACTGCAATGCCGAACAGCTTTGTGCCGACAGCAATGCCGATGCAGCCGGCATCTGCAAGAAAAATCTATCCCAACGATCCGTGTCCGTGCGGAAGCGGTAAGAAATATAAGAAGTGCTGCGGAAGAAGATAGTTCCGCAGGAAATTTACAGTGGTTCCGGAGCTGATACAGTTGAGTTTTTGAGATAGTATCGCCGGGATATCATACAAATTAAATATAAGACAGTTCGTTTGTACCATCCTGTCTATAAATAAAACCAGGGCTGAAGAAGATGTGAGAATCAGGGCAGACTCGTGGCGGGTCTGCCCTTTTTTTACTTTAACTGGATCAAGGCCGGGAATCCCGGTTTTTTTTATTTATGGAAATATTCGGGTGGTGTGACAGATCCAGAAGGAGGAAAAATTTATGTATCAGTTAAAAACAGAAGCAGATTTCGATTCGGCACACTTTCTGTCCGGTTACACCGGCAAATGTTCCAACATCCATGGTCATCGCTGGCATGTGGAGATTGAGATCGAAAGCCGGAAGCTGGAGAAAAACGGTCAGGGGCGAGGGATGCTGGTAGACTTCGGAGATCTGAAAAAGGATCTTCGGGAGCTGGCAGATTCCATGGATCACACGCTGATCTATGAAGAAAATACATTACGTCCGAAAACGCTGGAAGCACTGGATGAGGAAGGCTTTCATCTGGTGAAGGTTCCCTTTCGCCCTACAGCAGAGAATTTTTCAGAATATTTTTTCAGGAAAATGGAAGAAAAGGGCTATCCTGTAAAAAGAGCTGTTGTTTACGAAACACCAAATAACTGTGCAGCTTACCGGGAAACGGAAGAAGAAACGGAGGCGGTATGGCTATGAGTACCTATCAGGTTGTAGAGAAATTTGTCAGCATCAACGGAGAGGGCAGACGGGCAGGAGAGCTTGCCGCTTTTATCCGGTTTAAGGGCTGCAATCTTCAGTGCAGCTATTGTGATACCAGCTGGGCAAATGAGCCGGGATGTGAGAGTGAAAGGCTGACAGAAGAAGAGATTCTTTCCTGGATCCGTGAAACAGGCGTAAAAAATGTGACACTTACAGGCGGGGAACCACTTTTACGGAAAGGCATGGAGGAGCTGATCGAGGCAATCCTGGAGGATCCATTCCGGCGGGTGGAGATTGAGACCAATGGAAGCGTAGATCTGAAGCCTTATCATATATTAAAAAAACGTCCGTCCTTTACCATGGATTATAAAGCACCGGACAGCGGCATGGAAAAAGAGATGCTCCTTTCCAATCTGGAGCTTCTGGGCAGTGAGGATACGCTGAAATTCGTGGTCAGCAGCCGCAGAGATATGGAAAAAGCTCTGGAAATCCTGGAAAAGTACAGGCTGGTCGGAAAAACGGCAGTTTATTTCAGCCCTGTTTTCGGCAGGATCCAGCCGGTGGAGATCGTGGATTTCCTTATGGAAAAAAAGCTCAACGATGTAAAGCTTCAGATCCAGCTTCATAAGGTGATCTGGGACCCGCAGAAACGGGGAGTATGACAGGAAAACATATCACAATATAACAAGAAATACCGCAGAAAAGGAGAACGCTATGAAAGCACTTGTACTTGCAAGCGGCGGTGTGGATTCCACCACCTGCCTGGGGCTTGCCGTAAACAAATATGGAAAAGAGAATGTAATTGCATTAACAGTAGCTTACGGACAGAAGCACACAAAAGAAATCGAGGCTGCCAGAAAAACAGCAGAATATTACGGAGTGGAGCATCTTTATCTGGATCTGGAGCCGATCTTCCGGTACAGTGACTGCTCGCTGCTGAAGCATTCAAACAGAGAGATCCCGCACGAAAGCTATGCAGAGCAGCTGAAGGAAACCGATGGCTCACCGGTTTCAACCTATGTGCCGTTCCGGAACGGATTATTTCTTTCCTCGGCAGCAAGTATTGCGCTGTCAAAAAACTGCAGTGTGATCTATTACGGAGCACATGCGGATGATGCAGCCGGAAATGCATATCCGGACTGCAGCAGTGCGTTTCACAATGCGATCAACGAGGCGATCTATCAGGGAAGCGGCGGCCAGCTGAAGGTTGAGGCGCCTTTTGTCAGCTGCACAAAGGCAGAGGTCGTAAAAACCGGTCTGGAGCTGAATGTTCCTTATGAACTGACCTGGAGCTGTTACGAAGGCGGCGAAAAGCCCTGCGGTGTGTGTGGAACCTGTATTGACAGAGCAGAGGCATTCCGGCTCAATGGAGTGAAGGATCCGGCACTTGACAGATAGATCGGATCATAAATATCCGTTTGACCATAGAAAGGAAAAAAATATGAGCAGAGAAAACCTGGAAAAAGAAGGGATCACCCTTCTCGGAAATCAGAAAGTAAAATATCCGGACAATTATGCTCCGGAGGTACTGGAAACATTTTTGAACAAGCACCCGGACAACGATTACTTTGTAAAATTTAACTGCCCGGAATTTACAAGCCTTTGTCCCATTACCGGACAGCCGGATTTCGCGACGATCACGATATCCTACGTACCCGGTGAAAAAATGGTGGAGAGCAAATCTCTGAAGCTGTATCTTTTCAGCTTCCGCAATCACGGAGATTTTCATGAGGATTGCGTGAACATCATTATGAAGGATCTGATCCGTCTCATGGATCCGAAATACATTGAGGTCTGGGGAAAATTTACGCCGAGAGGCGGCATTTCCATTGATCCATACTGCAATTACGGAAAAGCCGGAACCAGATGGGAGGAGATTGCCTGGAAACGTCTGACAGAGCATGACATGTACCCGGAAAAGATCGATAACCGGTAGAAAAACTAAAAGTCCCTGTTTTCACTGCGAAAAGCAATGAAAGCAGGGGCTTTTTGTTTAGGTGCGCCTAGCGGCGCAGGTTTATCTTTATGACAGCCGGATGCACTCCGATTCTGTGTCAAACAGATCAGCGATCACATCGTGCACGGTTTCGATCTTATCTGCCATATAGGCCTTTGCTCCGCAGAACAGCAGGCCGTTTTCCACGTCGCCCTTTACGGCGGCGATCAGCTTGTCTGTAATGCAGTAAGGGATCTCGCCGGGGGAACATTTGGCAAGGCAGCGGTGGCAGGGACTGTGCGGGATCTTTTCTCCGGCCATGACGTGCTGCATGAAGGGATTCATAATGGCACGTCCCGGCATACCTACCGGACTTTTTACAATGGCAATGTCGTCCTTTGCGGCGTGGATCAGGGATTCTTTCAGCCGGATGTCTGCGTCACATTCTTCCGTTGGGATAAAACGGGTGGCGACCTGAACGCCGTCCACACCAAGATCAAGGACATGCTTTACATCCTCGTGCGTGGCGATGCCGCCGGCAGCTACTACAGGGATTTCCGTGCCGAATTTTGCGGCATAGCTTTTTACAGTCTGGACGATCTTTCGGATCTCATTGTCGTAGGCTTCCGGTGTATAGGAATCCAGCTCTTCCTTGTGGAAGCCCAGATGACCGCCTGCCTGGGGACCTTCGATCACCACAAGGTCTGCAGTGCGCTTGTACTTTCTTTCCCAGTATTTCAGGATAACCTTTGCAGATTTGTCCGTTGAGACGATGGGGGCAATCTTTGTTTTGCTTCCGCTGACAAGAGCAGGGAGCTCTGTAGGAAGTCCTGCACCGGAGATGATCAGGTCAGCGCCGGCATGGACAGCGGCTTTTACATGAGATGCGTACTCCTTCAGTGCAACCATGATGTTGTAGCCGATGATACCGTCAGGAGAAATCCTGCGTGCTTTTTTCATCTCGGACAGGATAGCCCGCTGGTTGGCTTCTTCGGTATTCCGGTCGAAATCCTTTTCCCGGTAGCCGATCTGAGCGGTGGAAATGATTCCGATCCCGCCTTCCTTTGCAACGGTGCCTGCCAGACGGCCAAGGCTGATGCCGACACCCATTCCACCCTGGATCAGGGGAAATCTTGTAAGTTTATCACCGATTTTAAAATTCTTCATAATGATCAGATCCTCACATTCATTTGCGTTCTTTAAATGATTTTAATATAAAATAGTTTTATCATCAAAGTATATCATAACAGGGGAATTTGTCAATGTAAATGTCGGTGAATCAGGGAAGTCCTCTGCTTCAATTGCGAATAGCTGTTTGACCAGATTCTGTTAAAATCCACTTTGTTGACAGAACAGAAAATATCAGGCAAATTCACAGTGATATCAGCTTTACAGAAAACTGTAAAGTGAATTAGAGGAAAAGGGAGGAACAGGTATGCGAAAAAAGACGAGTACCATCATGGCCTGGCTGCTTGCGGCGTCCGTGACAGTCACATCTCTGTCAGCGGGAACAGTGACGGCCTATGCACAGGAGGAAATGCCGCTGGCGGAAGCCGGAACCGCGACAGAGAGTGCGGAAGAGTTTGGCGACAGCAGTGACAGCATTGCAGATATTGCGGAAGAGGGCAATATTGAAGCTAAAGAAAAGGGTGAGCTGACAGCATTATGCTGTGTAGTTTCACCCTTTTTATGTGTGATGAAATTTTTAAACTGTAAAGCAGTAGACTGTGTCCGGAATCCCTCTGGCAAAATCAGAATTTAAACAGATTCAGACCGATCTCCTGACTGAACTCACGGCCGATCTCTCCGTCGATCACCTGGATCTGGATCTCGGCAGTAGCGCTGATGATGGCACGGTTCAGATGACCGCCGTGTACATGGCCTTCCTCGTCACCGGCTGCGATATGGAGATGAAGATAAACGTCACCGTCTTTGCGGGTAACGGTACCGGTAAGTGATACGATCTCAAACGCTCCCTGGAACTGAATAGAGTGGTATTCCTTTGTCACTGTGTTGTATACGCCTGCAGTGAAATCATTGATGGCGCCAAGGCCTGTGACCTGTGCAAGGCGGATATTCTCTTTTTTTGCAACCTTGCCGATCTCCTCCAGGATCTCTTCCTTCGGATCAAGACGAAGATAGATCGTGTTTCCAAAACGTCTGTATTCCATGATAAAAACCTCCCTTTGTGTGATATTTGCCCTAAACAGCGGCGGATGTTTTTATCCGCTTGTCAATAAGTATAATACATTTTATTTTTTTTCGGAAGACCTGGGAAAGAGAATGCCGGAGTCTCATGCCTGTGCGAGAGATTTTTTTTGACGTCTGCTCTTAGCATTGGAGGCTGGCGGGGATACGTTTGAGGTTTCGTTAGGTGGATGTGGTTGAGGGACGCCAGAGGAAGGTGACATTGGCCCGGGAGTGGATGCAGTCGGGGATGTTTTTGCGGTTTTGTGGGTGGATGTGGTTGAGGGACGTCAGAGGAAGGCGGCATCGCTCCGGGAGTGGATGAAGTCGGGGATGTTTTTGAGGTTTTGAGAGGTGGATGTGGTTGAGGGACGCCAGAGGAAGGTGGCATCGCTCCGGGAGTGGATGCAGTTGGGGATGTTTTTGAGGTTTTGAGAGGTGGATGTGGTTGAGGGACGCCAGAGGAAGGAGGCATCGCTCCGGGAGTGGATGTAGTTGGGGGTGTTTTTGAGGTTTTGTTAGGTGGATGTGGTTGAGGGATGCCAGAGAAAGGTGGCATCGCTCCGGGAGTGGATGCAGTCGGGGATGTTTTTGAGGTTTTGAGAGGTGGATGTGGTTGAGGGACGCCAGAGGAAGGTGGCATTGGCCCGGGAGTGGATGCAGTTGGGGATGTTTTTTGAGGTTTTGAGAGGTGGATGTGGTCGAGGGACGCCAGAGGAAGGTGGCATCGCTCCGGGAGTGGATGCAGTCGGGGATGTTTTTGAGGTTTTGAGAGGTGGA
>NZ_JBCLNI010000014.1:0-89687 GCF_039062885.1 Blautia sp. 2227st1_G12_2227SCRN_220401
TCTGCATCATCCACGATCTCATATCCTGCTTTTTCCCAGGAATCCAGGGTTTTGAGATAGCTCCTTACAAGAAAATCATCATCTGCCACCAGTGTTCTGTACATTAATTTTTTCTCCCTTCTTCAGGCATATCATAGATCGCAGGCAGAAATACCGTGACCTCTGTACCGTTTCCACTGCTTACGTATTCCATTCCTCCCTGTGTCCCGTAATAAAGCTCCAGGCGTTCTTTTACATTTGGAATCCCCACTGCGGAAAGTCCGTTTGTTTTTTTTGCATGACTGTTAAAAAGATCTCGGATCTGCTCTTTTGTCATTCCTCTGCCGTTATCCTTTACTATGAGGATCAGCTTTCCTTCACTTACGTTTCCGCTGATCCAGATTTTTCCTGTTTGCCGTTTGATGTCGATCCCGTGAAGAAGAGCATTCTCCACAAGCGGCTGAAGGATCAGTCTTGGAATATAGCACCGGTATGCTTCCTCAGAGATCTCATATTTCACCTGAAAGCTTCCCTGATAGCGAAAATCCTGCAGATGGATATAATTTTTCAGTATATGGATCTCATCGGCAACAGAAAGGAAGCTTCCCTTTTTGTTGATACTGGCCTGCAGAAGCTCCACGAAATCTCCAATAAGCCCTGCCAGCTCTTTTTCCCCTTTCAGAAATGCCGCAAATTTGATGGAGTTCAATGTATTATACATAAAATGCGGTGTGATCTGATACTGCAGTGCTTCCAGCTCTGCATCTTTTTTCTGCTGTTCCTCTTCGATCACCTGGGCGATCAGAGCTTCGATATAATCCAGCATGTGGTTGAATTCTTTTCCGAGGGTTCCGATCTCATCAGCAGTAGTCACTTCTGTACGGAGGCTCAGATCTCCCTCACCAACCTTCTCAACCGTGCCAGTCATGGATCTGAGCGGTCCGCAGACTACTCTGGAGAGCCACAGTGCCAGCAGCACAGCTGCCACAAAAACTGCACCAAATATTCCGATCAGAAAGAGCCGCATCCGGGAAAGTCCGCTTAAAACTTCTTTTTTCGGTACCTCCAGATATAAGCCGCAGTCTGAAAAGCTACCTCTGCTAAAAAAAGAGATCACACCGTTTTTTTCTGCATAGCCTTCCATTTTAGGAACATTCTGGTCTGTAATCTCCGGAAATGTTTTTCCAATGTCACTGTAGTCTCCGGATGTCACGATTTCATCATTTCTGTCTACCAGAACTATTCTGGTGATCTTTTCATCATTGACAGCTTCCAGATATTCGTAATAAATTGCCCGTTCCCTGATGTCTGCGACAACATACCCCAGAATCTCTCCGTTATCATCCTCTACCTTCTGGATCACAGAAAGAAAGCTGCCTCCTTCATGGATCGGAGATTCCACAAGAACCGGAAAGGAATCCAGTTCCTGTATTTTTTCCAATTCCTCGATATGTTCTCCTGAAATCCCCTGCTTGTTTACCGGAAATTCCTCAGAAGTCACAGCCATTTTTTTGTCTGGAAAGACAAAGTAAAGGGAGTTGATATCTTTATATTCCCGACTGTGTTCCCGGAGAAGCCCAGCCATATTTTCCAGGCTGTTTTCATTTCCTGTATAGCTGTATTCCTTCGCATTATTCCGTATATCTGTATCCCAGGCAGTTCTCGTATTCACATAATAAATCTCTTTCAGGGATTCGTCCAGATCTTTTATAGTCTGCTGCATCCGTCCATACAGGATACCTGAATAATTTTCTTCGATCATCCCTGCTGCCCGAAAATAAAATACCACCGTAAGAGAACAGGCAGTAAACATGGTTACTGTCAGGATCGCCAGTAATATCTTTGCCCGGATACTTTTTAACATAGAACTCCTCCCTTCCGTAAAGCGGATATACGCCTCTCTATGCTATATGCCCATAAACGCAGGAAACAGCAGGAGTATCCTACCCCTGCCTGATTTCCTGTTTGCGGTTGAATATATGTTTTACAATAAAATGTTTATAACTGTCCGTGTGCCTCGCGCTCGGTAAGCTCCTGCATGATCGCCGGATACATTTTGTCAAGCTTATATCCGAAAAGCGTTACAATGATCACTGCTGCAATGAGGATCGGTCCAAATTTATAAAGAGAAACGATCATCTCCAGTGCTGTTTCCGGCTGTGCAGTTATTCCTGCAGATGAGCTTACATATCCGGAACTGCTTAAAAGACCTGTGATCACTGCGGAGGCAAGACCTGCGCCAACTTTTGTTCCGATGGAACCGCCTGCAAAGATCAGACTTTCCTGACGGATATGGTTTTTCCACTGTCCGAACTCTACTACATCACCAACCATACTGAATACAACTGCGTTCAGTGGAGCAAGTCCGATGGCACGTGTGACACAGCTCATAACCATGAAGCCGAAGCTGTATGGATTCAGGAAAAACAGAATCTGGCCGCCAAGTGCAACAAATCCGCCGACAAATGCGATATTTCTTTTTCCAAATTTCTTGATCAACGGTGAGCAGATGAAGATTCCCACTACCAGAACCAGGGTTTCTGTAAGGAACAGTGCGCTGTACATCCATGTATCATTGTTGAAAATATATTTACAGTAGTACGGAAGAATGGTTCCTGTGATCGTAAAGGATACACTCTGTACTGTCCACAGAAGCATTACTGCCCAGAAATACTGATTTGCAAAAAGTGCCTTCAGCATTGTCGGAATCGGAAGCTTCTCATCTTTCTTTCTTGCTTCGATCTGAACCTTTTCCTCACATCTGAAGAAGCAGAGAAGCAGAAGTGCAAGTGCAAGCACTGCCCATACACTCATAACCTTGATCCATGCAGCCTGATCATTTCCAAGAAGCTTTACAAGCGGCAGTGTACAGGTTGCTGCAACGATCTTTCCGATAGGTGACAGTCCCATTCTCAATACACTGAGTTTATCTCTCTCTGATGATTCGCGTATCATCATTGAAGAAAGGCTTCCATATGGAAGATTGATCGCTGTATAGCATATGGTCGTACAGAAGTTATAGGTTACAAAGAGATACAGAAACTGAAGCATCCCTGTTGTACGCGGCACTGTGAAAAGCAGTACTGCTGACAGCGCAAACGGAATGCTCATCCACAGAAGCCAGGGTCTTGATTTTCCCCATTTGGAATTGGTCCTCTCTACAATGACACCCATGACCAGATCGGAAAATCCATCAAAGCATCTGGAAAGTAACATTACCAGTCCTACTGTTGCTGCGCTTATCCCTACATAATCTGTGTAAAACAGCGTCAGCAGTGTTCCGATCATTCCGAACACGATATTACATCCTACATCTCCTCCAGCATAACACAGCCCTGTTGATACCGAAAGTTTTTTCTTCTCCATCTTATTATCCCGCCCTTTCATTTCTTTTCGTTTTTTATTTTCGCTTTCCTTTTGATGATTCTATTTTATCGAAAATACGGGATTATCATAGTATGAGAAATTTTAGTTTTTTCGGTATTATTTTTACCTGACTGTTAAATCTGTACCAAAGTTTTTCTGGTTCTGATATCTCTACATCCTTCTTTTGTCCTATTTTTATGTTTTGTGTTTTATTTTTGGATACCAGCCTGACTTTTTACCGAATCAGTCAATGCCTCTGCCGGATTGTAAAAAATAATAAGCAGCGGATGGAAACCTGCTTGTATCAGGGATGAGCATGTCCGTCATCCTTCATATATGTATCAATATTTTCTTCGGTAAGCACCTGGGAATCCAGAATCTCATCTTCTCCTGTTCCCTCTCCCTCCAGATCCTTCACAATATACCGGATAGTTTCATAACCGATCTGATAACCGGACTGCGCGCCAAGCGCCACAATACGCCCATCCTGAACCGCTTTCAAGGCATCTTCCTGAGCATCTACGGAAACAATAGAAATCTCCCGTCCTTCAGTTGCCTCTGAAAGCCCCAGGGCCGTCACTGCACTTGTGGCCATGATTCCGTTAAGATCCGGATACTTCACCAGGATCTCATCCACATCCTTCTGGGAAACCCGCATATTGCTGTATCCGTTCCGAACCATTTCAATGGTGATCCCAGGCTCTTTTTCCATATATTTTTCAAATCCGGCAACACGCATCCGGTGTCCAGCCTGCTTAAAATCACCGGCGATCACGCCAATCTTTCCTTTATGATCCAGAGCCTTTGCAAGCTGCTCGCCCAGCTCATAGCCTAGTTTTTCATTGTCAATTCCAATATAAGGAATTTCTGAATCCTCTATGGGAGTATCACAGGCATATACAGAAATCCCCTTTTCTCTTGCGAAATTTAAATAATCTTCGCATTCATAGGAATCTATAGGAGAAACTGCCATCGCCTGGATATCGGTTTTCAGAAGATCCCGGATCATATTTTTCTGAACCTCTTCTTCTGTTTCGGAATCCGGGGACAGAATCACCACATCTGCATGATATTTTTCTGCCGCATCTTTCATTCCGTCGCAGACAGACAACCAATATTCACTGCTTTTAGATTTTGTAACAACACCGATCGTTACCTGCTCTTCTTCTGTTTTCCTTGCAGAAGACCCGCATCCGGAAAGGCTGCAAACTCCTATGACTGCCACCAGAATACAGATATACTTTTTTCTCATGAAGGATATGCCTCCTTTTCTTTTGCAGCTATATTTGCCACGGGAAAAAAGACTCCGGAGCCTTTTTCTCCGGTCCGGAGTCTTTTCCTATCTGGCAATGCAGGGTTTACATTTACATTTTACCAGAGTTTTCTGTAGATTTCTTTTACTTCCTCTTCTGTTACATCACGCATGGTATTCTGAGGACTTCCACTGTCCATGGCATCATGTGCCATTTTGTCGATGACGTTGAAGAACTCTTCTTTATTGATACCGAACTGCTCCAGAGTCGGAGTATCCAGTTCATTTACAAGTGACTCTACTGCTTTCAGGAATTTCTCAGCCGCTTCCTGATCAGAATCAGTTGCATCCGCCACACCAATATCACGTCCCAACGCTCCGAATCTGTCGTATGCTCCGGGAAGCGCAAAGGTAAGGCACTCCTTCAGAAGCATGGCATTGGAAAGTCCGTGTGCTACATGGAACAGTGCTCCGATCGGACGGCTCATTCCATGAATAATGGTAACAGATGCATTGTTAAATGCGATTCCTGCCTCAAGAGCAGCGACAGACATCTGTACACGAGCTTCTTCATTCTTTCCGTCTTTATATGCAACCGGAAGATATTTAAAGATCCTCTTTACTGCAGATACTGCAAAAGTATCGGAAAGTGTCTGTGCTTTTCTGGATGTATAAGCTTCCACACAGTGGCAAAGTGCATCAAGACCTGTTGCTGCTGTGATCTTTGGAGGTGCAGTCATAGTAAACTGTGGGTCGATAATGGCAAGATCCGGCATGAGAACTTTGCCTTTAAGAAGCATCTTGATGTCTTTTTTGGTATCCGTGATAATCGTGAACTGTGTTGCCTCAGATCCCGTTCCTGCTGTGGTAGGGATCGCCGCCATTGGCGGCATCTTTACATCGATCACTTTTCCCATGTAGTCGGAAATGCTTCCACCGTTTACTACCAGTGAGCCGATGGCTTTCATGGAGTCAATGGGGCTTCCGCCTCCCAGAGCTACCAGGAAGTCACAGTTCGCATCTTTATAGATCTGTAAGCCTTTTTCGATCATGGTATCTGTTGGCTCACCACAGATGTCAGAATAAATGCTGTATTCAATGCCCTGATTTGTCAGCGCCTTCTCAACTTTTGCACAGTTTCCCAGGTCGATCATTACTTTATCGGTTACGATCAGAGCTTTTTTACCAAGGAGTTTCAGTGCTCCTTCTGCCATGTCCAGTGCTCCGGAACCGGAAATAATTTCTCCAGGTACAATAAATTCTCTTGCCATTGTCAAAATCTCCCTTCAGTCAGTACAATTTTTTTCATAATAGCAGCAGGTCTACTGCTGTCCGCTCCTCACGAACAACAGCATTTTCCTCTTCCTGCTGCCTGTTATTTACGATCCAGTATCAGTATCTCCGAATCCTTAAAACTCGGCGTCATGAAGCCAGGTATATCTCTCATCCTCGCAGCGGTCTGTCTGCAGCCACGGATTTCCGTCAATGTGGCGGATCATCCAGCATGTATACATCTGATATCCAGGTGCAACTGCCTGCGGATGAAGCTCTCCTCCTGGAATTGCGGAAAAGCTCTCGTCTGTACTCTTAAATACCTGATCACCGACAAAGCTTGCTCCAAATCCTTCCGGATGATCAAATTTGAAAAAGTATGTCTCAGGCTGCGGATGTCTGTGCGGCAGGTATCCGGACCAGTTTCCTCTGTCATTGAGAACCTCACCAAGTACCATATTGGACTCCGGTGAAATGTCATGATCGAAGATGGTGTTTACTCTTCTCTTCGCAACATTTCCGAACTTGCCTACGCAGGAATATCCCCACGGAGCATCTTCCGGTTTGTAGAGTTTTGCACCGAAATCTTTCTCATTCTTTGTGCACTGGACAAGGATCTGTGACTCCGCATTTGCCACAACTGCGATCTCAGTTCCTGTACATCCATGAACACACCAAGGTCCCTCTGTGAACACATCTTTTCTAGTTGCTGCTGCTTCGTTTCCGTTCCATTTATAGGTGATATTTCCGGAGAGGAGGAGAACTGCTGTCTCCTCACCCTCTCTTAAAAATGTTCTTGTCTCCCCTGCCTTCATACGGTAAACACGGATGTCCATCATCATGGCCTTGTACTCATTATCGTATGTTGTAAGAATCTTTTCGCCTTTTTCGTCATATTCCGGATAACCAAATACTTTACTCATTTTCTTACCTCCCAGATTAGTACAGTCTTGCCTCTTCACGGCCTTTCATAACTCCTTCGCAGGCCTTTCTTACGCTTTCTTTCTCAGATGTTGTTGCGATTCCTACATCCCACCAGGACTCATATCCGTCTGTCATGGTCTTCGGGATAACTTTGAGATCAAAGAGGCATGCGATCTCCTGCTTTTTGGCATCTTCCAGAGCGTCTACCAATTCCTGGATGGTGCGGCAGGTATAGGTCTTCAGACCATAGCCTTCGCCGATCTTTGCATAATCTACAGGGATCAGATCTCCGGTCGGTTTCTTGCCGTCTGTATAACGGAACTCTGTTGCAAGGCTTCCGATTCCGTGGTTCATCTCAAGGTTGTTGATGCAGCCAAATCCGCAGTTATCGAATACCATGATATTGACTTTCTGTCTCTCCTGCATGATAGTCATGATCTCACTGTGGAGCATCTGGAAGCTGGAATCTCCAACTACGCAGTATACTTCATTATCCGGCTCAGCAAATTTCACACCGAGGGTAGCGGCAACCTCATATCCCATACAGGAATATCCGTACTCTGCATGATATCCGCCACGTTTGTCTGTTCTCCACATACGCTGCATACAGCTTGGAAGGGAACCGCCTGCTGTGATGATGGTTGCATCTTTGTCGATAGTTCTGTTGATTGCTGCAAGTGCTGCTGTCTGTGTGATCTTTCCGTTTGTAAGCTTTACATATTCCGGAATCGTACGAGGATCTCTTGCCTTGATCAGCGGCTCAAAATCATCTCCTGTGTACTCAATGCTTCCAAGGCGCTCCATCTCTTTATCCCATGCAGCTTTTGCTTTCTCGATCTCATCTGTGTATGCAGATTTATATCCTCTTGCACGAAGCTTTTCTGCAAGTGCTTCTACGGTAGCTTTTGCATCACCCACTGCTTTTACTGCATCCATCTTGTATGCGTGGAATCTGCAGTTGTTGATGCTTACAAACTGAACATCCTCATTCTGGAACAGATGCTTGGAGCTTGTTGTAAAGTCAGACATTCTGGAACCGATAGAAATTACCACGTCTGCGTCTTTACCGATGATGTTGGAAGCGTAGGTTCCTGTTACACCGATACCGCCAAGGCAGTATGGATTGCCAGACTGGCAGGCGCTCTTTCCGGCCTGTGTCTCGCCGAACGGGATCTTGAACTCTTCACAGAATTTCTCAACAGCTTCTCCAGCCTCTGAGTAACGGACACCACCACCAACAACGATAAGCGGTTTCTTAGCTCCTGCGATGACCTCTGCCACATCCTCAAGCTCTTCCTCTACTGCAACCGGTCTTGTGATCCTGTGCACTCTCTTCTTGAAGAAGTACTCCGGGAAGTCAAAGGACTCACCCTCAACATCCTGGCAAAGTGCGATGCAGCATGCACCTGTTTCAGCCGGATCTGTAAGAACTCTCATTGCATTGATCAGAGCGGTCATGACCATCTCCGGTCTTGTGATCCTATCCCAGTATTTGCAGACTGGCTTGAATGCATCGTTCGTACTGACGGCAAGGCTGCTGCTCTGCTCCAGCTGCTGGAGAACCGGGTCAGGCTGGCGAGATGCAAAAGTATCTGCCGGGAATACAAGAAGCGGAATATTATTTACAGTTGCTGTTGCACATGCTGTTACCATGTTTGCAGCTCCAGGTCCGATGGAGGAAGCGCATGCAATGATTTTTTTGCGGTTGCTCTGTTTTGCAAAAGCGGTAGCAACGTGACACATACCCTGCTCATTTCTTCCCTGAAGAACCTTCAGCTGTCCCGGATTTGTATCCAGTGCCTCACCAAGTCCTACAGCAATACCGTGTCCGAAGATCGTGAAAAATCCTTCTACGAATTTTGTCTCCACTCCGTCCATGGAAACATACTGATTATCCAGAAATTTTACAATTGCCTGTGCAGTTGTCATTCTTACTGTCTTTGCCATTTTTTCCACTCCTTTTCTTTATACTCTTGCGATCATTTCGCCGAATTTTTCTTTTTCATCTTTAATGAATGCGTGAACTTCATCCGGTCCCGGAAGGGAATCGGAGCAGTTGTTGCTCTTAACCATCATGGATGCCTCAGCAGAACCAAACTCCAAGCAGTCAATGATCTCCCAACCCTGATACAGTCCATACAGGAATCCGGAGCCGTATCCGTCGCCGCCGCCGAAGCCTTTTCTTGCCTCAACCGGGAATGGCTTGATGCTGAACTTCTGTCCATCAACTGTGTAGGCTGTGGAACCCTTCATACCGTGTTTGATGACAACGATCTTTGCATTTTTTGCCTGCCAGTAAGCTGCACTCTCCTCATCAGTCATGCCTTCTTTAATCAGTTTCTCTGTAAGGTCAAACTCTTCTCTGGAGCCCATGATGATGTCAGCTTCCTTAGCTACGATGGAATAGTAGATGGAAATCTCATCTGCATTCTTCCAGTTGTACTCTCTGTAATCAATATCAAAAATGATCTTTGTGTTTACTTTCTTAGCAAGCATAACCGCTTTGATCGCTGCTTCTCTGGAAGGGCTCTCTGCGAGAGCAGTTCCGGAAATGAGGATCGCTTTTGCATTTTTGATATAATCCTCGTGGATGTCGTCTACATGAAGCTGCAGATCTGCGATACGGTTACGATACATGAGGATGCTGCTTTCCTTTGGAGAAAGCATCTCGGTAAAGGTAAGTCCCAGCTTCTCTCCGTTTGTACATTTTGTGATCTGTGAGGTATCGATTCCTCTCTCATCAAAATAATCTACAACATACTCACCGAACTGATCATCCGAAACCTTTCCGATAAATCCTGCTTTCAGGCCATGCTTGGTAACACCTACAGCAATGTTTGCAGGAGATCCTCCTACAAATTTCTCAAACATATGTACCTTCTTCAGGGGTTTGAACTCCTCCTTTACCTGATCGTTGTAAGCAGGATTAAAATCAATGGCAACTCTTCCAAGGAGCACCAGGTCCATTGGTCTGGATTCATCAAATTCGATATACTTCATGATCTTACCTCCGTTTGTTTGATGGTTTATTTTTTACTTCTTTTTTGTGTGCTTTTTTACTTTGCGTGCTTTTCCTTTTATTTAGCGTGCTTTCTTGCGTGTTTCTTATGATGTTAATATAGCACTGTTTTACAATTTGGGCAAGTACTTCTTTTCATTTTTCTTTTTTTCAGTTATTCTATACAATTTTTGTAGTTTTGTTTTGTTCAAAGTAGCTATTATCTACATGTGCATTTGCGTGTTGATATTTTTAGCACGCAATCAAATGTATCCAGACAGTTGTTTTCTTGGAATCTATATTTCATATCGTAGTATCTTACAGATTTCCTGTAATATAAAAAAGCCTGCAGTTTTCATCCTGCAGACTATTTTATATGATACTTTGCCCAATACATGTTCAAAGGTTATATTTTGTTTTGATCTTGATATCTGTAAAGAGATATTCTCTCTCCGGCTCCTGTCCTTTTGTCAGGATATCCGCCAGGATCCTTGGCGGTTCATACCCCTGGACATATCCATTCTGGTCGATCAGAAAATCCACATGATCATTCTTCAGTGCCCGTTCATTCTTCGGAGTCTGATCGTAGATCACAACGTAGGGCCTGCGGTCAAGTCTCAGCTTTTCAAATGCCTTCCCCACTCCTGCCTGGCCTCCGGATACAACCAGGATCCCGCTGATCCCTGAAGTACTCATCATGGCATTTTCTATAATGTGCTCCACCTCAGCTGCTTCATCAAAGCTTCCGTGAACACCGGCGATCTCCAGATGTGGAAAAGCCCGCTTGGCTTCCTCCACAAAGCCATCCACTCGCTGATTGTCAACATGATTGCTAAAATATCCGGTGATGATCAGGATCTTTCCATTTCCTCTTGTCAGCATTCCAAGAAGTCCGGCTGCGGTACGTCCACTTTTACGGTTATCCATTCCCACAAAACAGGTTCTTCTCGTTCCTACAATATCAGAGTTAAAGGTTACTACTGGGATATTCTTCTCTTCGATCAAAGCATTCAGTTTCTCCCGGACAGTCTCACTGTCTACCGGCATGATCGCAAGTCCCCGGATTCCTTCCTGTTCCAGTTCCTCAATGGCCTGCAGCTGTTCCTCTTCATCAACGGAAAGACCCTCTTTCAGAATCAGCTGGATTCCTTTTTCTTTCAGTTCCACGGCTGCCTTCTCAATACCACGGTTTACTTCCTGCATAAAAGAAGATCTGGCAAGCTGTGTCACCACTCCGATCTTCAGTCTTTCATCTTTAGCTGTTCTGGAATGCTTCCGTTCTTTCTGTACATATCCCATCTCGTCCGCCAGACGGCAGATCCTCTCTGCCACCTCCGGATTGATCCGTCCTCTGTGGTTCAACGCTCTGTCCACGGTTCCCCTGGAAACCCCTGCCTGTTCTGCAATCTGCTGTATTGTTACCGCCATAAATCCTTCTCCTGCCTCTGCCTTACTGTATCATTGCCAGCTGTTCTGTTCGGCAATAATCTTTCTATATACATTTATATAGTTTTTTCGAAAAGGTGTCAATATGTAAGTGCATTATACAAGGCAACCACCTCGATCTTATCCCCGAACAGCCATATGATATGCTTCTTTATAGGAAATTCCTGTTTTTTCACAGAGTTTTTTTACGCTTTCGTATTCCGGATAATAATATTCCTGTCCGCCAAAAGTGCAGACCTTCACTTCTACATTTCCCAGCGGGGTTGTAACCGTTCTTTTCTCTCTTTTCAAAATGGTTCTCCCCATCTCCTGGCGACGGATCCCAATGGTTGTCGTTTCTCTGAAAATGATCTGCTCCATCGCTGAAACCTGTTCTTTTTTACATAGAACGGTAAGCAGCCATGCCGGACGGTTTTTCTTCATAAACACAGGCATGTAATTGGTCTCTCTGGCTCCTGCCTCATACAGAAGCTCCATAACATAGCCAAGCGTTTCTCCTGTACAGTCATCAATGTTGGATTCCAGCTTTATAATGGTGTCTATTTCCGTACAAGCATCATTGCCTGAAGCCTCCTCCCCGGATTCCCGGATCAGCATGGCACGGAGAATTCCCGGGCACTCATACTGGCGCTTGCCTGCTCCGATACCGATCTTCTCCACCGTAAAATCTTCAGGCAGTTTTTCTGATGTAAGGAATGCCGCCACAATGGCTGCTCCTGTAGGCGTTATCAGTTCACCCTGCACCGATGTGATATGCAGCTTCAGCTGATGAGCACTTACAATATTACTTACCGCCGGTACCGGCACCGGAAGGATTCCGTGCTGACAGCGAATCGTTCCGCTACCCTCACAAAGTCTTGGAACGATCACTTCCTCCACATCCAGATCATCCATACAGATTGCAACAGAAAGAATATCCACAATGGAATCCACTGCACCCACTTCATGGAAATGGACCTGATCCACCGGTACATTATGGGCTTTTGCTTCTGCCTCGGCAAGAATCTTAAAAATCCTTTTTCCATAGGATTTTGCACGATCTGTCATATCTGCATGGTCGATAATCTCCATGATCTCGTTAAGGCCACGGTGTTCATGGTGATGGTGTCCGTGGTGGGAATGCATCGTTTCTGTATATGTATGACTGTTTCCATGGGTTTCCTGTACATGATGTTCATGAGAATGGGGATGCTCATGGGCTTCCAGGGCTTCATGACTATGTTGATAATGATGTTCCCCATGATCCTGGCTGTAAGAATCTCCATCATGCCCATACAGATATTTCATATCATGATCATGATTCTCATGATCATGATCCAGTAGTACATCAAAATCACAGGCATCGATCCCTGATTTCATCACACGGCTGATCTTTATGTCGAAACCTTTTACCGGCAGACTTTTAAGAGTTCTCACCAGTTTTTTCTGATCTGCACCCAGATCCAGAAGAGCCGCAACTGTCATATCCCCGCTGATCCCGGAGGTACACTCCAGATATAATTTGTTTCTCATTTATTTTCCCTCCGCAAGCCGATTGATCTGGGTTGCCAGATATCCTGCCCCAAATCCGTTGTCAATATTTACTACTGCAATTCCGTTGGCACAGGAATTGATCATTGTCAGAAGCGCTGACAATCCATGAAAGCTGGCGCCATATCCCACAGAAGTAGGTACCGCGATCACCGGACGTTTCACAAGACCACCCATAACACTTGCCAGCGCACCTTCCATTCCTGCTACCGCAACCACACAGTTAGCCTCCTGGATGGTATCCAGCCTGGAAAAGAGTCTGTGCATACCACTGACTCCCACATCATAGATCCTCTCCACATGTGTGCCGAAATACTCTGCTGTCTGGGCAGCTTCCTCCGCAACAGAAATATCTGCTGTTCCGGCTGTACACACTGCCACCTTTCCGATATGCTCCTTCTCTTTTTCAATCTTCAAAATTCCGGAAACAGGATCATAAACCACATCAGGAAGAACCTTTTTTACCAGTTCATACTGATGTTCTGACGCCCTTGTTCCAAAGACTTCTCCATCTTCCTCATAAAGCTTCTGATAGATATTCAAAAGATGTTCGTCTGCTTTTCTCGCACAGTAAACTACCTCCGCAAAACCGGTCCTCGCTTTTCGGGTAGTATCCAGCTTCGCATAATCCATTTCTTCATATCCCTCTTTTTTCAGAAGGTCCTCTGCATGCTCCACAGAGAGCTGGCCTTTTTTTACCTTTTCAAGGATCTGCTGTAAAGTCATCTTTTTGCCTCCCTGTTTTCTTCGTAATATAATAACACAATAGCCAGACATTTGCATCATTTCCGCAAATCGTCTGGCTATCTGCTATTCAAACCGTTCACTGTCCGGTTCTTTTTATTTATGCGACTGCCTAGGTCGCCTTCTGTTCTTTATCTGATCATCTCCGTATATTTGGCCGAGATCTCATCAATATCTCCATATGCGATCAGTTTTCCTTTTTCAAGTATCATTGCTTTATTGCACAAGCGCTGTACCTGTTCCAGAGAATGGGATACAAACAGTACCGTAACGCCCTTATCAAACATACTTAAGACTTTCTTTTCACTCTTTTTCCGGAATTTGGCATCTCCTACAGAAAGGACTTCATCCAGGATCAGGATATCCGGTGATACCAGTGTGGCAATGGAGAATCCAAGTCTTGCCTTCATACCGGAAGAATAATTCTTAATAGGGACATCGATAAATTCCTTCAGTTCAGAAAACTCAACGATCTCATCAAATTTCGATTCCAGAAACTTCTTGGAATATCCGAGCATCGCACCATACAGAAAAATATTCTCACGTCCTGTATACTGCGAATCAAAACCGGCTCCCAGTTCCAGAAGAGGGACCAGACGGCCGTTTCGGACCACCTTGCCTTCGGTAGGCTTGAATACACCGGCAATTACTTTGAGCAGAGTACTTTTTCCTGCTCCGTTAAGTCCCAGGATTCCTACACGGTCACCTTTTTTCACCTCAAAATCAACATTCTGAAGAGCCCAGAATTCATTATATTTAATTTCTTTTTTTAAGAATTTAATCACGTAATCCTTCAGGCTGTCTACCTTTTCTTTACTGAGATTAAACTTCATACTTACGTTATCTACAACTACTGCAGGTTTTTCCATATTTTTCTCCTGTTAAATATAAAGGATAAATTCATCCTGTTTCTTCTTGAAACAGAACATTCCGATGGCAATCGTCACAAGGCTGAATACCAGTGCGTATGCCGCATAATGAAGATTCATCGGCTCTCCGAACATTCCCGAACGAAAAACATCGATGGTACAGTACAGCGGATTATATTTCAGGATCCATGAAAAACCACTTTTCAGCAGTCTGGACGGATAATAAAAGATCGCACAGGTATACATGATCAGCATCAGCGCTACTGACCACAGATATTCCATATCTCTGAAAAAAACGCCGATCGTAGCAAGGATCATTCCACACCCATAAGACAGCAGAAATACCAGGATCAACGCGATCGGGATCTGGAGCATATAAAGTGTCGGCTCCACACCAAGTACTGCTCCTACCGGAACCAGCACGATCAGCGAGATCAGGAAGATCACATAGTTAAAAAGTACACTTGACAGCGGATAGAGATATTTTGGCACATAAACTTTCTTGATCATTGCCGAATTCGTTCTTACTGATTTCAATGCCGCTTTTGTGGCACTGGAATAGAATGTGTACAGAAGACGTCCTGTCAGGATATATACAGGAAATGTCCGATCCTTGTTTCCGAACAGGGTACCGAATACGATCGTCAGTACGATCATGGTAAGCAACGGCTCAAGAAGAGACCAGATGATACCAAGATAGGAACGTCTGTACTTCAGTTTGATTCCTTTTTTTACAAGCTCTCCCAGAAGAAACCTGTAACGCATAAAAGTATTTACGTATTCTTTCATAGCATCTCCAATATTCAATTTTATTTTTTCACACGGCTGTAAATCATAATATACTATTTTGAGAAATCTGGCAACCTTATTTTCGCCAAAAAAAGGCACGCCAAAGCGTACCTTTTTGAGAAATGTGTTAGTTATGATCTTATCTCTTGATATTGAATGCCCGGAATCCCGGATATACTGCTGCATCACCAAGCTCTTCCTCAATACGGAGAAGCTGATTATATTTTGCCACACGTTCGCTTCTGGAAGGAGCTCCTGTCTTGATCTGGCAGGTATTCAGTGCCACTGCAAGATCTGCAATGGTTGTATCCTCTGTCTCTCCGGAACGATGGGAAGAAATCGCTGTATAGCCAGCTTTATGTGCCATTTTGATGGCTTCCAGAGTCTCAGATACAGAACCGATCTGATTCAGTTTGATCAGAATAGAATTTCCGCAGCCAAGGCTGATACCTTTCTCAAGACGCTCTGTATTTGTAACAAACAGGTCATCACCTACAAGCTGTACTTTTCCTCCAAGTTCTTTTGTCATGATCTGCCAGCCTTCCCAGTCTTCCTCATCAAGGCCATCCTCAATAGAGTAGATTGGATATTTTTCGATCAGATTTTTCCAGTGATCAACAAGCTCCGCAGATGTAAATTTCTTTCCGCATTTCGGAAGAACATACTCCCCCTTTTTGTTTCCTTTCCACTCACTGGATGCAGCATCCATGGCAAGTACAAAATCCTTTCCAGGCTCATATCCCGCTTTTTTCACTGCTTCAAGGATGTACTCAATGGCTTCCTCATCGCTTCCAAGGTCTGGTGCAAAACCACCTTCATCTCCAACGCTTGTTGCAAGGCCTTTTTCTTTCAGAAGTGCAGCAAGAGCGTGGAATACCTCCGTACACCAGCGAAGTCCCTCTTTAAAGCTTGGTGCTCCTGCCGGCATGATCATGAATTCCTGAACATCAACGGTATTCGCAGCATGTGCACCACCGTTTAGGATATTCATCATCGGAACCGGAAGTCTGTTTCCGTTCACCCCACCAAGAAATCTGTAAAGGGGGATGTCAAGAGAAATCGCAGCCGCACGTGCGCACGCAATAGAAACCGCAAGAATGGCATTTGCGCCCAGTTTTGATTTGTCCTTTGTTCCATCTGCTTTGAGCATGGCAGCATCCACTGCATAAATATCAGATGCATCCATTCCTGCCAGCGCATCATTAATTACTGTATTGATATTTTCAATGGCCTTCGAAACACCTTTTCCTCCAAAACGGCTTTTATCCTGATCTCTCAGCTCAAGTGCTTCGAATTCTCCTGTGGACGCTCCGCTTGGTGCTGCTCCTCTTCCGACCGTTCCATCTGCCAGATAAACCTCTGCCTCTACGGTCGGATTTCCTCTTGAATCAATGATCTCTCTTCCAATGACCTTCTCAATCTCTAAATAATCCATTTGATATTTATCCTCCTGTCTGGTCTTTTCGCCCTGTCCGTAACTCCTGTTCAGGCCGCATTTTGTCAGGGGATACGGCCCGCCACAAATTTTACGCATTAGTTAGAATCTGCTAACCGTTTACAAGTTTACTATATCTAACTTTAACGGTCAAGAGGAGTTATTGCCATTTTTTTCTCAATTACTCTTCTGATATTTCCATGTTTTTTCAGAACATTCCGCAGGATGTTGCGAATTTTACTTATTGACAAGGCTTTACTACTTATGATATCATAACCGCCGGTATCAAGCGGATATTCGTAAACCGCTCTGCTGCCTGCTTACAGCCAAATAACTGCTTCGCAGTTTGATTTGGTCAAAAAACCGAATATGGTTTATGACAAAATCCTGTCATATATTGGAAACGCACATTCTCCTGAATGATTAACGAACAACACATGCTCTGAGGTTTTACATTATCACTTAATCATTTTAAAGGAGGATTTTTATGCCAAAAAACAAATTTCAGGAAGTTATCTTTACCCTTATCATGGTATTTTTTATGGTTTACGCCATGATCTGCTACAACATTTCCCTGAACACAGGGAGTATGACAAACCGTGTGTTCCTTGACGCTTTTCATGAACTGGTGATCATGGGACCGATCGCATTTATCCTTGACTTCTTCCTTGTATCCAAGCTTGCTTTTGGTTGTGCAATGCGCATGGTAGATTTCAAAAGCTGCCATCCGTTCAGCAGGATCCTTGCGATCTCCGTTCCTTCCGTTGCTTTCATGTGCCCGTTAATGAGCCTCGCGGCAACCATTCTCTTTAAGGATGCCGGAAATCAGTTTGTAGCTGTATGGCTTCAGACAACCGCATTCAACTTCCCGATGGCATTCTTCTGGCAGCTGATCTATGCAGGTCCGATCGTACGTTTTATTTTCAGACATATCTTTCCTGAAAAGGAAAACGTAAAAGAAGCGACAGCAACTATGTAAAATTAAAGAAAGCACATTGCTATGGTTGAACCACCCCAAAAGTCATACTTTCCGGTGGCGGCTCATTCCATACAATGTGCTTTTTATTTTTCACGCGAATCTTTCTCATCGGATCTTCGAATCTCTCAGACTGTTTTCTTTAATTCCGGCATCTTAAGTATCTTCACGATCAGCGGGATCACCATAATGACCCAGACTATCGGTTCTGCTACGATCACGCCGGTATATCCGAGAAGTGGCACCAGAGTCACCGCGATCACTACTTTTCCGATCATCTCCAGCGCACTGGAAACCAGAGGGATCACCGTTTCTCCAAGGCCCTGCATAGCATTTCTGAGGACACTGATCACAGCCGTTACGAAATAAAAGATCGTATCAAATTTAAGATAATTGGCGGCATTGCGGATTACCGTTTCATTATGGCTTCCTGTGACCAGATAGATCAGCTGTTTTCCAATGGTAAAACTGAAGATCACAGTCATCACGGACCAGATACAGGTATACAGAACTGCAAGACCGATTCCCTGGCGCACCCGGTCCATACGCCCTGCACCTGCGTTCTGTCCGCAGAAGATTGCCATAGTCTGCCCGAACACGCCAAACATGATCATAAACATTTCCGTGATCTTACGGGCTGCTGTATGTGCCACGATGATATCTCTTCCAAGCCGGTTGATGGAAGTCTGCAGTGCCAGTGTACCAAGATTTACAAGAGAGCTTACAAGTCCCATAGAAAATCCGGCACTCAGCATATTTTTCATCATATTTCTTTCGAGACCGAAAAAATCCTCTTTTTTCAGCCGTAGGATCTCATACCTGCGGATCATGTAAAACCAGCATATCAGAAATGCCAGCGTCTGTGAAAGTACCGTGGCAACGGCAGCTCCCTGAACTCCTGCTTTTACTACCAGAATAAAAAACAGATCTCCTGCGATATTTAAAGTTACAGACACCGCCAGGATCACAAGAGGCGTCACCGTATCCCCAAGTGCGCGCAGAGATGCCGCGCAGGTATCATAAAGAAACGTTGCCAGCATACCTGCGATAATAATAAAGATATACTGCCTGGCAGTTCCCGTCAAATGATCCGGAACATTCAGGAACCTCAGGATCGGATGCAGAAACAAAAGTCCCAAAACAGTCAGGATCAAAGAAATCACGCTGCCCATTACAAGAGACAGCGCAAAAGATTTTCGTACTTCTTCCCGGTTTCCGGCACCGAATTTCTGTGCGGTGACAATGGAAAATCCATTTGCAAGGCCCATCAGAAAACCGATGATCAGCCCGCTTAAAGGACTGGTGGCCCCTACTGCCGCCAGCGCATCTTCTTTAAGAAAGCTTCCCACGATCCGGGTATCTGCCAGGCTGTACGTCAGCTGCAAGAGATTTCCCAGAAATACAGGAAGCGCAAAGGACAGGATCAATGTGGAAGGCTTCCCTTTTGTCAAGTCTTTCATGTCATCCTCCCTCAGTCAACGATATCATTCTGAAAACGAGAAAGATGCTCATAAGGAAGGATCATCCTTCCGCGGAACAGTCCGCAGCCATCATTGATCAGGCTGTTGTTTACCGCACCAAACATATTAACATCCAGCGCAGCAAGATCCAGTCCAAGAAGTCGCATACCCCGCTCATAAGCCTCATCAAAATAGATACATTCCCCCTGGGGAATCGCGTCCCTTCTCCTGCGTTCACTTTCCTGTTTTTTCTCATAGCTTAAATGGTTGGCGGAACCAATCTCCGCAACATCATCCATGTCTTTGGTCCGCAGCTGTACTTCCATATAGCTTCGGGAACTGTTATCATAAAACGTGATATGCAGGGACTGATAATCATCCTCACTGTTATTACAGATGTAATCCCTATAGTAAGGCTTTGCTTCCCTGCTGAGCAGTGGCGATGTACTTTCCTGCACTCCTCTGGCCGGCTCTGCGGTAAATCCTCTTTCTTCCAGAAATCCCGGAAGTATATTGGCGATCTCATAAAGATAACGAAGCTCTTCTTCTCTGACATTCTCACCATTTTTCAGATGACATCTGGGCATGGCGATAACGATCCTGTAGGCAATAAAATCGCGGAAACAGCTTAACCGTTCCTTGATCTGGGATACGGAAGGATATTCCCCATATTCTTTATAGTAGTCATAAATAAATTCTACTACATATCCGTTAAATTTTTCCTCCGCACGGATCAGGGATTTGATTCTTCCCTTGAAGGTAAACGCCAGAAACGGATATTCCCCTGCCATATATTTATAAAATTCCCGGATCTTCTGAGACTGGGCAGTGAGAAAATCATTATGCTCCAGAAGCTCCTGAATCTGGATCAGAAAATTACAGTGTACCAGATCGATCTCATTATGTTTTTCCTTCGCCTCTGTCCTAAGATCCCGAATGTATTTCTTCAGTATCCGGAGAAGAGTATCTCCGGAATACAGATAATCGTTTAATGTTATCATTTGTGTTTCTCTTTTCTATTTTAGTCTTTTCAGGATCACATATTTACAACAACTGCTGGACGATCTGTGCTCCTGTCTTTTATTTATTTCAGTTTTTCATGGAAAAACTCTGCGATCCGGTTCCATACCTCATCCTGGAAAAACTGGATATCTGCATGGTCTGCACCATCCAGTGTCAGCAAAGTAACATCACAGTCTTTTTTCTCCAGAAGTCCGTATAAAGTTTCCGACTGAACATAAGGAACGACCTGATCGCAGTTGCCATGGATGATCAGAAATGGCGGTGCATCCTTCGTAACCTTGGAAACCGGACTGCTCTGGTATGCCTTTTCTTTATTTAACATGGAATTAAATCCAAGCAGAAGGGATTCTGCGGAAGAAGCACATTTTTCTGCAGATTCACACGGAAATGCGGAAAGATCCGTAGGCGAATACCATGGGCAGGCAGCCTGTACCTTACTGGATTCTTCCAGATACTCTCCCACATCCAGAGCCGGATCATTGTCCAGCGCAGCCATACAGGTAAGATATCCTCCGGCAGACTCTCCCATAACTCCTATCTGCTCTTTGTTGATGCGGAACCGGTCTGCATGGGCTTTCAGATAACGGATAGCTGCCTTTACATCCTGCAGCGGCATGGGATACGGGCCCTGATTGGAAGTACGATACTCCACACTTGCCACTACAAAGCCACTGGATGCCAGTCTGCTCAGATAAAGATTATGTGCGGATTTATCCATCATCAGCCATGCGCCTCCGCAGATCCAGAGGATGCAGGGATAGATTTTTCCATCTTTTGTTTCCGGGTAGATTATATCCAGTTTCAGATCCCGCCTGCAATGTCCGAACCAGGAATCCACCTGTGCGTAAGTAATATCATTTACTGTAATATACTGGGGCTTCTCTACCGAAAGCTTCAGTGTCTTTTTTTCTGCTTTTATCATAATCTATCTACCTCTTTTCTTCTGATCATTTTAGTTTGTCTTTGAAATATTTTTCTTCTATTTTATCACAATACTGCTTTTTCTGCTTTTATTTTTCGGAGAAAAAGCACTATTTTTCTGCAAAAGAAATATCTGCATTCTCATTTACAGACATGCCTTACCGCAGGATCTCGTCAATGGTGGAAACGGTACTGAAAGATCCTTTATTCCTTGAAATGATCTCTTTTACTTTCTGCAGTTCAAAATAATTTACATAGCAGATCAGGGTCTTGTTCTCTCCTGCGATCACGCCGGAAGAGTTGATGATGGTACAGGTTTTATTCAGTTCCTCCTTAATATCACAGATGATCGCATCAGGATCCTTTGTGATGATGGTCACCTGTTTCAGTGCCTCAAAATGATCTGTGAAATGATCGATGATGGAAGTCGCCACAATGTATACCAGAAGACTTAAAAGTGCGGAATCTCTGTCAAGAAGTACAAACACAGCTCCATATACACAGGCATTAAATGCGATCAATATGTAGGAAATACTGTAGTCCTTTCCGGAATGATTGTAGATCTTTTTTTACAATGGTATTGGCAAAGATCTCAGAACCGTCAATACAGCCACCGTTTCGAAGGATCAGAGACAGTCCCACACCAAGGATCGCACCTCCAAAGGCTACTGCAATAAAATGCTCTGTATTCAGCTCAAAAGGGATTTTTTCAAAGTAGGAAAGACCTATTGTGTAGACAACAAAGCCCACGAACGTTTTTGCAAAGAAATACTTACCGATAAGAATGACCCCAGCTATGAGAAACGGCAGAAACACAAGTAGCACACATAACGACATGTTATACCCTGTCAGCTTGCTTATGATAATGGCGATTCCGGCAGTTCCGTAATCGATGGCATCATTGGGAAGCAAAATACAGGCAACAGAAAAACTGGCCAGGATTGCTCCCACAATGATCATCAGATACGAAAACAGGGTTTTGATCTTTTTGTTCATAAAGTCCTCCTCTTTGTAAGCAAAATTGTTTGTCAACAATAACAAAAAGCTGTTATAATAGATTTTCTCTATTACAACAGCTTTGTTTTCCTACTTTTGGAATGGATTTATTATATTATAAGTTTTTTTCTCTGTCAACGCCCTCAGACAATTTCACAGCTTTTCTTTATCAGTAAACCTGTATCCTGCTTTCTCAGATCTGATACCAGCGGATCTCATTAGCTTCCAGATGAAGGTCAAAGCTCTTTCCATCCCCTGTGTAAACCGTAGTGTCCTGTGGCTCATAGGTGTTGTTTACCACACAATACTTTTTATTTTTCACATAAGCATGTACTTCCACATTATAATTGGAAGAAAACCAACGGTGAAGCTCACCTTCCGCTGCCGCTGACCAGAGTACGGCTCTGTAAAGAATACGGCTGTTGCAAAAGCTGTACGGAAGTCCGCTGATATAAACGCCCCGGCCTTTTCCGAAGGTTTTTACTGCCATCTGGACTTCCTGATCTTTCTGGATAAGGATCTTCGTATCCGGAAGTGCAAAGATATTCTTTTTCCCCTCACCGAAATCTACGGTTCCGTCTGTATCCTTCAGGATAAAATGCTCTTTATGCTCTTCCCAGTTGTATTTATCGGTATTAAGATTAAATCCTCTTTCTTCCTCTACACCAAGGATGTCATCCAGCTGGAAGAATTTTCCCTGCCACTGATGAGCTGCCGGTTCACCGACGCCAATAAATCCGCCGCCATTATAGACAAATTTCCGCACTGCTGTAAGGATTTCCGGATCTGCCCAGTTCTCACCACCGGACTGTGCAGTGTCCGCATCACCTACATTGATGATCACATCAAAATCATTCAGCAGATCTTTATCCTGACGGATATCATCAAAGCTGATAAAGGACACATCAAAAGGCGCACCACTTAATGCCTCGATAATTCCGAAATAGGAATAATTCTGCTTGTAATAGATGGCATGATGTACCATATGGTTGCCCCAGGAGCGCATTTTTCCCCAGCAATTTAAAACAGCCACACGTTTTACGCAGTATGGTGTGGTTCCCTGGATATTGTCGTAGAGCACACGGAATTCCTGGCAGACTTCCTTGATATACTGTACAAAATCCGGAAATTCCAGAGCCAGCTTCAGATAACCGCCGTATCCAATTCTCTGGATCGGGCTTCGAAGGATAGCTCTTCTTGCAGTCACCCAGTTTACTTTTGCCTCTTTTACAGGATCCCCGCCCTCATGGAAGGTGTCCGGGAAAAAGTACGGCAGAAATCTTCCCTCTGTATATTTTACATGTTTAATATCACTGAACAAACGTAAGGTCGCTCCGTTTCCGACGCTTCCCACTACCGCATCCAGCCCGATGGAAGCAAACTCATCCATAAAGGGCTCCATACCGATCCAGTGATCGCCCATGAACATCATGGCCTCTTTTCCGTATTCATGGACAATGTCTACCATTTCCTTTGCAAGCTTCGCCACTTCCCGTCTCTGGAAAGCCTGGAAATCTTTAAATTCTTTCGACGGGATCCGATAAGTGTTGTTCATATATCCCTGATCAATGATAAACTCCGGGCGGAACTTATATCCCACTTCCTGCTCAAACTGTTCCAGGATATAGGGACTCACCGAAGCAGAATATCCGAACCAGTCTACATATTTTTCCCGTGCCATCTCATCAAAGATCAGTGTGAACTGGTGAAAAAAGGTAGTAAATCGTACTACATTCACATAATCATGGGAATCCAGAAATCTGCGGAGGCGATCCATGGAATGTGCACGTGTTGCGGGCTGACGCACATCAAAAGTGATCTGAGGCTCTACATCCTTCCAGTCATTGACAACTGCATTGTACATATGTACCGGATCCCACATGATATATGCAAGAAAACTTACCGTATACTCATGAAACTCTTTCGCCGGCCTGATCACAACATTTCCGTTTTTTTCATCGTATGACCATTCCTCTGTACTGACAGCTTCCCCTGTAGTCCGGTCAATGACTTCCCACCATCTTCTGATATCATCTCTTGTATTCACCGTCAGCATATCCGGATACAGATGATCCATCAGATGGATCTCCAGAGTATCCGACACTGCCGTGTGAAAAGATGTCATGATATACATCTGCTGGATTTCTTCCGGATGGGCCTTTGCCCAGGCATTGTCCTTTCTGGTGGTATAATAGGTTGCATAAATCTTTGCGCCGGTTTTCTTCAGTTCTGCTGGAAATTCCGTTCCGTCACAGTCACGGATGGCATCTGCACCCCACTCATCCAGCATTTTCAGTGTCTCCGGGATCACATCCAGATCTGTCGGAATGGTCACTCTTCCTTTTGTTTCGCTCATCACTTTACCTCCATTGTAAAAACCCCTGTTTTTTTATTTCTGATATTTTTTCACGATTGTCTGCATAGTATCCCATTTCTGTTCCATATCAGCCACCAGCTTAAACTGTGTGCGGCAACGGTCCAGATTGTGTTCTTCCCGGTCGATCTTAAAATAATGATCTCCTTCCAGATAATCGGTAAGAAAGCGAATGCCGCATTCATAAGTCATCACCTTAGCTCCCATAGAAAGCATTTCGATCTCTTTTGCACTGAGCTTATCTCCACAGCTTTCCAGAAAGCCCTTTACATAGATTTCATAGAGCTCCATATCACAGGAAACTTTGCTTAAATCTTTCTCATCCTCCAATGCAGTGCTGGCCCCGAAACGAATGGAATCCCCAAAATCATTCATGGCAAGTCCCGGCATAACCGTGTCCAGGTCCACTACACAGATTCCCCTTCCTGTTTCCAAGTCGATCATAACGTTATTCAGCTTCGTATCGTTGTGCGTTACCCGAAGAGGCACCTCACCTTTTGCCAGAAGCTCACCAAATACATTTGCCAGATACTCATGCTGAAGCGCAAATGCGATCTCTTCTTTTACGGATGCGGCACGATGGTAGCTGTCCTTCTCTATGGCATTTTTCAAAGTCTGAAAACGTTTCTTTGTATCATGGAAATCCTTTATCGTTTCATGCAGAGTCTCTGCCGGATAATCTGCCAGCATTTCCTGGAATTTTCCAAATGCAACTGCACTTTCATAAAAATCCTCCGGTTTTTCTGCCAGATCATAGCTTACTGCATCGGTAATAAAAATATAAGCTCTCCAGCATTCTCCGTTTTCATCTGTCAGGAATGCCTTCCCGTCCTTTGTCGGAATCAGGTTCAGAACCTCCCGTTCCGGATCTCCCCCCTTCTGAAGAACTTTCTTTTTCAGATGCCCGGTGACTCCGGCAATGTTCTCCATCAGTTCTTCCGGTTTCTGAAAGATCTCCCGATTGATCTTCTGAAGGATCACCTTAATGGACCCCATCTCTCCGATCCGATATCTAAGCATATAGGTTTCGTTGATATGCCCGCTTCCGCAGGGGCCGCAGGAAACCAGTTCTCCGGTAAATGCAAACTGATCCGCTATTCTTTTTATCTTTTCTTTTGGTGTACCTGCCATTTTACCTTCTCTTTCCCAGACAGCAGTAAAAAGCATACCGTCCGAAACCAAATATGCTTTATACTTTTTGCTGTGATTTTTTTACTATGATTATTTTTTCCGCTTTAAGATCCTGGTGGCAAGCGGAGCCATATTTTCATCCGTTGATCCGTAGAGAACTTCGTAATCCCCCGGGACAGAAACTGTTTCTGTCTTTTCTCCGAAGTTCTGGATAAACAGATATTCCGTATCCTCATTTTCTCTGGTTGTCACAGAAATACCTTCCGGTATAAATGTAAGCGGCATCTTCACGCCTGCTTCCTCTGCTGCCCTTCCCAGAAAATCCTCATAAAAGGCTGCTTCCATATCTGCCGCTACATAGTAAACATGGCCTTTTCCATATTTCTTGTGAGTCAGTACCGGATACCCCTGATAGAAATCCCTTCCATAACGCAGCAGTACTTCCGCATCGGAAACCTCTGCAAGCTCGCAGAGATTTTTACAGGTATAGCTTTCTGTAAGTCTGAGATGATTTCCTGTTTCCGGGATACCTACGTTTTCTTCCCAGTCATAAAGTGCATCGATCTCTTCCGTACGGATACCAGCTGCTTCCATCAGTCCGTGAGGGGTTCCCTCCAGATAACATTTATCTGTTTCATCTACAAGTCCGGACCAGTAGGAAATTACCAAAGTACCACCGTTTTTTGCAAAAGCGCGAAGCTTTTCGGCATATCCATGATAAAACATGTAGGCCATCGGTGCCGTTACCAAACGGTACCGGGACAGATCATGTTCCATATTGATGACATCTGTATTATAGCCTTTTCTTCGGAGAGCACGATACTGTTTCAGTACAGTTTCCTGATAATGCATATCCTCGTTTCGAGGTCCCTGCGCATCCTTCAGCGCCCAGTCATTTTCCCGGTCATAGAGAACAGCCACCGGAGACTTCGTCACGCTTCCAGCAGTTTCCCGGATCTGCTCCAACGCTTCTCCTACCTCTGTCACTTCGCGGAAAATACGGGTATCATCCCCACCGTAGTGATCGATCACCGCACCATGGAATTTCTCAGAGGCTCCCTGGCTCTGACGAAGCTGGAAATACAGAACACTGTCTGAACCATGAGCAACTGCCTGCAGAGAGGCAGCCAGATGTATTCCTGGTTTTTTCAGCTTGTTGATAGGCTTCCAGTTGGTCGCAGAGGGACAGGATTCCATCAGAAGAAACGGTGCTTTCTTGATGCTTCGCATAAGATCATGCTGCATGGCTCCGTCCAACGCTGTGGTATAATTGTCTTTTTTATGCCAGCTTGGATAATTATCCCAGGATGCAATATCCATAACATCCTTAAATTTTTTATAGTCCAGTCCGTTGTAGTCATACATCAGATTGGCGGTTGCCGGAAGCTCGGAACCACCTGCACGGATCGCAGAAATCTCATGCTTCATAAAATCCACAGTCCTGTCTGTAACAAAACGTTTCCAGTCCAAGGTAAGTGCATGAAGAGCATTTTCCCCCTTTGGCGAAGGACTTTCGATCTGATCAAAGCTGTTATAGGTATGGCTCCAGAACGTTGTGCACCAGCTGGAATTTAAATTTTCGATGGTCCCGTATTTTTCTTTCAGCCATTCCCGGAATTTTTCCCGGCACAGAGGACAGTGGCATTCTCCGCCATATTCATTGGAAATATGCCACAAAAGCACTGCGGGATGTTTTCCGAAACGTTCAGAAAGCTTCTTATTAATATTGTAGACTTTTTCCCTGTATACTGGAGAAGTATAACAGTGATTATGTCTTCCACCGAAAAATCTTCTCGTGCGATCCGGATCCATGCGAAGAACTTCTTCATATTTATCTGCCATCCATTTCGGTCTTGCTCCGGAAGGTGTGGACAGGATCGTATAAATCCCTTCTTTATACAGATTATCGATCACCTCTTCCAGCCAGTCAAAGTTATATTTCCCCTCTTCCGGTTCCAGCACCGCCCAGGAAAACATTCCCATGGAAACGGTATTGATATGGGCTTTTTTGAAATATTCGATATCTTTTTTCAGAATATCCGGTCTGTCCAGCCACTGCTCAGGGTTGTAATCGCCGCCGTGCAGATAATGGTCATATCTGATCTGCTCTGCCATTTTTTTATCTCCTTATGATTTGATTCGCATCAAGCGGACAAAAGCACCCGCTTCGCTACGAAGCTTTATACCAGACACCTGCTCTGGTCAAGAAAAGGATACTGCATAATTCAGTTAAAGCATATTATACAATATACCTAAAGATTTCAGCAGCATCCTTTTTGTTTTAAAATTATTTTACAGCTCCAGTAATACCCTCTGCGAACTGTTTCTGTAATACGAAGAATACGATCATAGTCGGAATGGAACAGAATAATACGCCGCACATCAGCATGCCGTAATCCGTTACATATCCTGTGATCAGATTGGCGATCAACATCGGCATGGTCATCGCCTTATTATCTGTCATGATTACCTTCGGCCACAGATAGGAATTCCATGCATTCATAAATGTGATAACTGCTGCCGCCGCATAAGTAGATTTCATAGTCGGGATAAACATCTGGAAAAAGATCCTTACCTCACTTAATCCGTCAATCCGTGCTGCCTCAATGATATCGATAGGAAATGCTCTGGCATTCTGACGGAACATCATGATCATAAATGGTGTGGAAATGATCGGAAGGATAAAACCTACCGCTGTATTTAAGAGTCCGGCTTTTGAAAACATCTTAAATAAAGGAACCATCGTTGCAACCTGCGGAACCATCATTGCAAGAAGCAGGATGGAAAACAGTCTGTCTTTCCATCTGTCATGATATACCTCAAAGCCATAACCTGCGATAGAACAGATCAGAAGGCAGATCACTGTAGTAAGAACTGCATAAAACAGAGAGTTTCCAAGAGCTCTCCACAGCGGCTGCTGTGCAGTCAGGTTTTTAAAGTTCTGCATAAAATATGTACCCGGAAGGATACGGCCTCTGGATACATCTGTGGATGTATTGGTTGCCGCAGAGATCATCCAGTACAGTGGAAATACAGAGATAAATGATACGATGATCAGAAAAATATATGTAGGGATCAATCTTCTCTGAATTGCGGATTTATTCTTTTTCTCAGTCACGTGTATCACCTACTTTCAAATTGATAAAGGCCAGGATCGCTACCATGATAAATATGATAAATGACATTGCTGCCGCATATCCGAAGTTTGGCACGTTGATGAAACATGTATTATAAACATAATGGGACATTGTGATGGTTGAGTTCGCCGGGCCACCTTTTGTCAGGTTGACAGACTCATCAAACAACTGCAGTGTACCATTGATCGACATAATAAATGTCATGATAATTGTCGGTTTCAGAAGTGGTACGGTAATTTTCCAGAAGGTCTTCCAGCCATTGGCACCATCGATCTTTGCTGCCTCGTATACAGAATATTCAATATTCTGAAGACCTGCCAGATAGAACACCATGTTATATCCTGTCCATCTCCAGATCAGTGCGATGATGATCACGATCTTTGCACTTGTGGAGTTACCCAGGAAGTTATAGCCAGTTGTTAAAATTCCAAGTTTGATCAGGATGCTGTTGATCAGACCGTCTGTTGCAAACATAGAACGGAAGATCAGAGAATAAGATACAAGAGATGTTGCACATGGAAGAAATACACATGTACGGAAAAAGCCTTTAAATTTCAGATCCTTGTTATTCAGAAGCTGTGCAAGCAGGATCGCAAGGACCAGCATGATCGGTACCTGAATAATAAGATACAGGAAAGTATTGACGATGGACTGCTGGAATACCTTATCCATCATGATACGTTTATAGTTACTGAAGATCGGATCCGCAAACCTCATGTTTGCTCCGGCACCTGTCTGTAAAGAAATGATAAATGCACGGATCATCGGATAAAAACTCATGACAGCGATCATGATCGTTGCCGGTGCCAGAAAGATCCAGCCTGCCGCTCTCTGTTTCGCTACCAGAGACATGCCACTTTTTTTGGAATTCACAGGAACTCCTCCTTTCAAACATCTAAACCTTTACATAAGACAAGGGACTGCATGCAGTCCCCTGCTTTGTATTTCTTTAATATTTCAGCTTTACTCTGTCATCTTGAATGCCAGTGTATCCTGTGCTTCCTGAAGTGCAGATTCTTTGTCTGTGCCATTTACGATATTAACAACAGCTGTGTTGATGCACTCTCTTGCCTCATAGTGGTACGGAGTTTTTGTAAATTCCGGAATGTGTGAAGAGTACTCTACAATTGTTGAGAAGATCGGCTGGTTATTGAAGAACTCGCTTGGCTCATTGTAAACCTCAGACTCACCAGCCGGCAGGTAGCAGGAAATTGCACCTGTTTCCGGAAGGATTGCATCATAGAAGTCTGTGCTGGAACCAAATGTGCTTGCAAGGAAGTCCTCAGCAAGCTCTACATTCTTGCAGTTGGATGTAATGTACCAGGAAGATCCGCCATTGTTTGCATAGTTTGTAGCTGTATCAACGCCGTCAACCTTCGGCATTGTTGTGATCTGCCACAGACCCTTCTGATCCTCTGTTCCCATCAGTGTAGCTGTGATCCAGTTACCGTTAACGATACCGGCAGCCTCTCCGCCTGTGATTGTGGAGATGTACTCATCCCAGTTATTTACTAATTTAACAACATTGTTCTTTACAAGATCCACATAAAGATCTACGCATTTCTCTGCTACATCGTTGCCAACGATATAAGCCTCTCCGTCATCATTTACGAAGTTTGCTCCACAGGACTGGATCATCATCATCAGAGTATCGCCACCTGTTGCTTCACTTGTAAGGAGATATTTACCTGTTTTTTCGTGAACGTCTTTTCCGATCTCCATGAATTTGCTCCATGTGATATCTGTAAGATCATCAATGGTATATCCTGCTTCTTCCAGGATATCTGTACGATAGCAGGCAATTGTTGCACCGTTATCAAACGGAACTCCGTAATGTGTGTCATCTACCATGGAGTAGGACTGTTTCAGTTTTCCGAAATCATCCCAGTTGATATCCATATCCTTCAGATCTGTAAAAGCATCCGGATAACTCTTCAGATATTTCTGATAGCTGTTGTCCTGCATCAGAACGATGTCCGGAAGTGTGCTGTAATCTCCGGCGTTTGCTGCTGTTGTAAGTTTGGTCTGGCAGTCATCAGAAGATGTCTCAACTACATCAACCTTGAATCCTTCGTGATCCTTTGCATACTGCTCACCTGCAATATTCATAGCCTTGATGTTGAAGTTCTGATCCCATGCCCATACAGTCAGGGTGTTATCGTCATCACCTTTTGCATATACTGCTGTAGTAGTTGCAGCAAAAGACATTGCCATGATACCTGTCATTAATACTGCGAGTAATTTTTTCTTCATTTACTTTTCCTCCTTTATTAAGCATTTCCCGTTTGCTTATGAATAGATTATAGCATCCGTATTTCCTCTATAGTTTGCAGAATTGTTCATATAATGTGCAATTTCAACCATTTTATTGATTGTGCACTATTATCCAGCTATATTTTTACAAAAAATATGCACTTTGAGGATTTTCTCTTTTTACGTTCGTCAAAATTTCAAAAAAAGCCTCCTTTTTCGACATTATGCAAACATTTTTCGTCAAAAAAGAAGACTTTTGTTTCTATTTCATAAAATTTCATATTGTTTTTTATATATATTTCACAAACATTTCTGTATATTATGCAAAATAAACCCTTTCAGGGAACTGTGTTTTCATCGTATGCAGCATTTCCTCTGTCAGATCCAGAAGAAGTTTTATTTTACGTCCATCTTCCTGAATGATCATGGTATAGTAAGGCACATCATCTTCATAAGAGGTATAATCGTATTTTTTCAGTTTCTCCGTTCCGGTATTCTTTTTATATTTTGCCACTTTTTCATGATAGTGAGGTGCTGTCACTTCCATCTCCTCAAGATTCAGCACGTGAGCTGTTTTACGATATTTTTTTCCATAGATCACATCTATGGTCAGTTGTCCGTTTTCCATGGTATATTCATAGTCTCTCTGGCTGAATATGTCATAAACAAAATATAGCAGCGCCAGAAGAAATCCCGGAAGCATAAATGCCTGAGAGATCGTGATACCCATCAGTACAAAAATCACCGCAAAGATCACCATTACTTTTCTGAGAGTTCCTGACATATGTTTCTTTTTTCTGGAGACCTGCTCCACAATCCTGTAATCGTACATTTCTTACCTCTTTCTATCCGCCTGATCCACATACAGTCTGATATTTCTATTCTGTCGTGACAGATCCACAGATCTGGTTTTGTTGTTTTACCAGCCTTCCTCTGAATGGATGTCAAACTTAAGAAGCTGCTGTTCATAGTTCTCCGGACGTTTTCTCCACTCCAGAGGTGTCATTCCCGTAACCTGACGAAAATTCCGGTTAAATGTGGAATTGGTGGTAAAACCACACTTATGTGCTATATCTGCAATTGGCTGATCTGTTTTTTTCAGATAATCACAGGCCGCCTGGATACGGATCGTATTGATATATTCCAGCGGACTCATCTTCATGTAAGTCGTAAATATCCGGCGCAAATGAGTTTCACTGATATGACAGTATTCTGCCAGTTCGTCAATACGAAGATCCTCCATGTAATGATCAGAAATATAATCCTGGAACCTGGATATCATATCCATGACTTTTCCTCTGCCTTCGCTGTAACGTTCTTCGCCTGAATCCCGGTTTATCCTTGCGATTTCCACAAGAAGCGATGCCAAAACTCCCTTAGCTTCTTCCAGATAAAATTCCTCTCCATCCCGCATGATATCCAGGATCTTAAGGATCTTACCTGCCATGGATCGGTTTTCTTTTTCATTCAGAAAAAGTGATCTGGAGTTGATCCGCTGAACGATTTTTTCTTTTTTTACTGAATTATTAATAAATTTATCCAGGAATCCTTCTACATCAATAAAAAGATACTCCCAGCGGCTGATAGTTCCAATATCACTGTTTGTGGTATGTGGATAATTGAATGGGATCACCGTAAAATCCCGGTCATGAAACTGTACCTTATCCTCTCCAAGTATCATAAATCCCTGTCCTTCATAGCAGAATCCGATTTCCAGATAATTATGAAAATGGAGATAATCGATATCGTTCCCATAATTCTGAACCCACTTCTGTCCAAGCAATGCAAGGATGGGGCTCCCCTCCGGCATCTTATAATATCGAAGCTCCATTTTGGGTTTTCGTTTTTTTGCCACAGATATTCCTCCGTATGTTTTCTGTTCCAATATTTACTGATCTTTCTGTTATATTACAGCCATACATAAAAAAAAGCAACCTGCAGGATAACAATACTTGATAACTCTTGTTTCTGCAGATTGCAATTTTTATATCAGCTATTTACTTTTTATCTGTTTATTCCTCATCCAGGTAATATCTTCCATATGCATCTGCCGCTTTGATTGCTGCAAATACAGTTTCCGGTGTAACTTCAAATGGCATGTTGTGAAGTGTATCATTCTCCGCACATGCAGTTGTGGCAACTTCCATAAGCTGCTCATCCGTTACCTTCCCAGCTCCAAGCTCTGCCAGAGTAACAGGAAGTCCTACTTCAATGCACCATAAGATGATCTCTTCCAGATCTTCCTGGGGAATATTCTCCAGTACCAGCTGTGTGATGGTTCCGAATGCAACTTTTTCTCCATGATACATATGATGGCATTCTTCCAGTACAGTAAATCCGTTATGGATCGCATGTGCACCTGCAAGTCCTGCACTTTCAAAACCAATTCCAGAAAGAAGTGTATTAGCCTCAATCACTTTCTCAACTGCCGGTGTGCATACGCCTGCTTCCAGAGCTATCTTAGCTTTTACGCCCTCATCCATCAAGGTATTAAAGCAAAGTTCAGCCAGTGCCATGGCAGCCTCTGTTGTCTTACCTCCTGCACAGGAAGTTGCTCCGCTTCTCTTGCATGCCCTTGCCTCAAAATATGTTGCCAGTGCATCTCCCATACCAGCCACAGTAAGACGAACCGGCGATTTGGTGATGATATCTGTATCCATCAGAACAAGATTCGGATTCGCCGGAAGAAACAGATATTTTTCAAAAACTCCTTCTTCTGTATAAATAACAGACAAAGCACTGCAAGGGGCATCTGTAGATGCGATCGTCGGACAGATAAATACCGGTGTTCCCGCATAGTATGCAACTGCCTTCGCTGTATCAAAGATCTTTCCTCCACCAATACCAATGGTAAGATCACACTGCTCATCTTTTACGATCTTTACCAGACGATCAATCTCACTGTTACAGCATTCTCCGTTAAAATAATCAAAAACCACCTCACAGGTACTCTCAGCAAAGCTCTCTTCGATCGTTTTACCGATTCTTTTATATCCGCCTTTACTGATCAGAACCAACGCTTTTTTTCCGCTCTTTGCAGCATAAGTTCCAAGATTCTTCATTTCTCCCGCACCCTGTAAATATTTGGACGGACTGATTAAAATTTTCGCCATTTTTATACTTCCTTTCTTTGTTTTCAGAAGTCAGCCTCCGCATCCAGCTTTTATATTTATATTATAATTGCTGTATTTTTTTATTGCAAGGAGTATTTGAGGATTTATGCAGCATCACCTGATCTGAAAAGCTGTTAAGCAATTTTCTTTTTCTCCCAGTCAATCTACTATCCTGCATATGTCAGAAAACATTGCAGTGCCCACCCAAATTTGCATCGTTTTGGAATTTACAGCTTACGACTTCTGTATAAGGAACATGGTATGTTTCAGGGGACTTAATTGATTTGATCAAAGTGCAGTGTTTTATGATATTTGGCATACTGATCAAGCAGATCGCTCCATAATTCTTGGCAACTACATTTTGAAAAATACAATGGATATTTCCGCTTTCGGATCATAATCTATGCTCGTTGCATAACTTTCCAGTACCTGACGATAAAACACTTTCTCGGATGCACGAATATCACGAATATCACGGATTCTCTCCAATAATTCCTTGAAATATCCACCACCACCCAGATTTTTCAAACGATCGTCATCTAAGACAAAACCTTTTCTCATGTATTCTTTTAGAATCCCGGTTACCCAGATTCTGAACTGTATTCCTCGTTTTGATTTTACACGATAGCCAACAGAAATAATAACATCAAGAGTTATTTCTGAATTACAGCACTTATAATATTCATAAATGTTCCCACTGATGCCTTACGATCTTTTAAAGCCATTTCTAATGTGACATTCCCATACACATCCATAACCTGCTCCACTGTCCAAACATCACCTATTGATTCCATTTCATCAATAAAAATTTCTGCTTCACTTTTTGTCATAATACACTTTCTCCCTTCTATCAATCATCGTTTTCATTCTGAGCTGTTGTGGTTAACTCCTTCATTCTTTGTGAGTATGTAGCACCATCAATTTCTTCATCAGCATACTCTCTCATCAACTCATCAATCTGTTCTTTAAGTTCATCTCTGGTCATTTTTTCACCTTCCTCTGTTAGAACGGCATATTACAATGTCTGCAATAATATGCCTTGCTATCTCTCATCTCATGACAATGAGGGCATTCAACCAAGTCCTCTTCTCCATCAGAGGTTCTCGTTCTATGAGTACAGCGAGAACAATAAATTGTACCTCCCTCGTCCCATAGAGTATTCTCATCTTCATTTCCACAATTTGCACATCTCATAACAATTACCTCCTACTTTTTGAATGGGCGAGAGAAAATCTTACCGCCTTCTGAAACAAGTTCCTCCGCATGGTCAGAAACAAACTCTGCCACACTATGCCATTCTTTCTTGAAATGAAAAACCAACTTTCCGTCAATCAGCTTCGTCGGACAAGTATATGTTCTGCCTCCGGAAATAATTTGACACCAATTCAAAATTTTGTTAATTCCTAAAACAAGCATTTCTTTTCCTCCATTCCTTACAGTTCGTATAAATCATCTAGAGAATCAAAGCCTCCAAAGAAAGCTATAGCCCTTGCAATAAATTCAGCCCCTTCTCTTCCATATGTAGCAATGTTTATTTCTCCAATATCACTTCCCTCTAAGAAAAATGGTGCTGTAAATTTTGAAAAGAAAACAGGTATGTATTTTTCTCCAATTTCCTTAGCTGTATCACACTCTGAAAGAAAACAGAACAACTGTTCAACCACAGTCTGTACTGCTTCACTGTTAAAGTCAAGTGACTTCATTCTTGATAATATTTGATAGTAGGCATTTATCGTATATGTGTATTGCATTTCCTTATAATCCCTCATCAAATTTGCAAGAGACTCTAATCTGTCAATATCAATTTCAGAAAGTTCCTGTTCATTAGCATTCTGTGTTAATTCCATTGCATCTAAATAGGAAGCCGCTTTTGGTTCAATATAAAAGTTCCAATTTTCCCTTGAATACTCCATGAACTCGGAATACCTAATGCTACCCACTTCTTTAGTGGTTGGAACTCGACCTGTAAGCTTGATGGTTTTCGCAAATTCTATGAAATTTGTAATGTCATCTCGTTTTCTTTCAAGCTCAACAACTTTCTCTGAGATTGATTTATAAAAATCTGCTTCTGGATTATCCATGAGCTCGCGAATTTCTGCTAACGAGTACCCTACACCTTGAAGAAGTTTTATACTCCATATACGGTCAATATCTTCATCCGAATAATCTCGATATTTTCCACCTTTATTTGGTGGCATTAAACCAAGTCTTTCATAGTTACGTAATGCCTTACGCGAAATTCCAAGATGGTCTTCTACCCATTTAACTTTGTATCCCACTACACCACCTCCTGACACAATCCATTATAAAACATTGCCCTGATGGCAAAGCAATACTTTTTTGTGAATTATTTGTAAAAAAAATCCCTCCGAGACAAAACTGCCTAAGAGGGTGAAAATACTTATTATTTGCTCGAAACCCCGAGTAATCGGGATAGGAAGTTACAATCAATTATAGAGCTCAACAATAATACAACAAAAGATAAAACCGTTAAGATATTACTAATCATAGACATCCCTCCTCGAATACTTGCTAATGTTATGTGTCCTCATTTATACAAGTTAGCATACACCATCACTGGTTCCGGAGCAGGACTTAATTATTATATCATTTTTTATTCCAATTTTCAATTAGCAACATATACGAAAAGACAGTGTACATATTATTCCACTTTTCTTTCTTGCATAGAATCCGACTAAGTGTGTCTATTCCATCGATACCATACTTGTCATAAATTAAGCCAATCGTCCATTGATTTAATTTATTCTTATTCACATGAAGTACCTTAGCATTAAATATCGACTTATTCTTCGCCAATACTAATAATCTGTCCTCAACTAATCTATCAATATTAATCGTCCTATAAGTACGTAAAATTCTGATTCCCGGATTATCAAGATTAAGGTTTTTTGGCTCCTGCAGATTTGTACTAATAAATGTAACATCATCAAATTGAGTTCCTGCAAAATCCACGCCTTTGAGATTACAATTAAAAAATACTACATTCTTTAATCGTGCATTTTTAAATGATGTTTCACGCATGTTGCAATTGAAATAATCCACTCCAATGATATTTGCATCTCGATAATTACAATCAGTCATAATAGAGGCCTGATACTTTACATTATAAAAACGTGCACTTACAAAGCAAAGCTTATGCATATTCGCTTTATAATTGTATTTATTCGAGATACCACTCATCTTTTTATTGCAGTGAGTCAAAGTGAAAAATACAGGTTTCCCCATTTTTGCTCTTATAGAGTTTCTGTTAAACATACGCTTTCTTCTTTTTGCTACTCTTTTTTTCTTTGCTCTCCCCAACGGTATCTTCCTCCTTCCATATCATCTATTCCACTGCCAAGTCTGCCTCTTAGTATCGAGTGGCTTAAACTGCGGTCGGCTCTGGCAACAATCCCGGTGCCACAACCTCTGACATCTAATCCACAGCCTAAACCCTACCGCTATTCTCCGGTTACTCAATTTCTCTCCAGTCAGACCGAAAAGTAGATATGTTTCCATACAAGAAAACCGAGCTTTCCGCAAGGCTTCTTACGATGATACTAACCTTACAAAAAGCCCGGAAATACGCCACTTTTTAGCCTTTATTTATCTTTTCTTGACAGCAAACAGACCGTCTCAACGGTACTTTTGTTGTCCCAACAAAGTTCCTGTGTTTCCCTGTCTCCAAAATACACCGGAAAACGGAACTTTATGTGCTTCAGGAATCTGCCATCTGGCTGCTCCTGCTCATAAATGTCCACCTGTTCCACAAAGCTGTTAAGAAATTCTTTCTTCTCCAGGTCGGTGAACTTATCATATAGTTTATCAAAATATAAAAGAAATTGATAGACGTTTTCTTCTGATATTTTCTGTTGCCGGATATTCAGCAGGCGATTCTTGACTTCTTCTATACTGTTCTCCACGCCTTCAATTTCATCATATAGACGATATAAGCGTGTCTCCATATCCTGATATTTCTTTTCATAAAATTTATCCATAATATCCAGACTGTCCATCTGCTGTCCAAGTCTTGCTTTTGCTCCGGTCAGCTGCCTGTGCTGTTTTTCCAGTCTTTCAATCTCTTTTTCTATTTCTTCTGTATCTATTCTTGAACCGATTTTATTCAGAATTGCTTCTTCAAATTTAGGATTCTTCACCAGCTTCCGAATAACTTCTTCCACTGCATTGTTAATCTTCTCCTCACTCCATTGTTTACGATATCCACATTTATGACCATCTACCAGGCGACGATGTTTGCAGGCATAATAGAAATAATCCTTATATAAAGTTCCGTCTTTCTTTTTCTTTCGGTTCACGTTTCCATACATACCACTTCCACATAATGGGCATCTCAATATTCCGGATAAAATATGCTCATGATCGAGACTATGTGTCTTTTCATATTTCACACCTGTTTTTTCCCGTTTTTGATGTGCCAGCTCCCAGTCTGTTTCTGAAACAATCCCTTCATGGATACCATCGTGCAGCATATAATTTTCCTGCTTTACAATGCGGTATTCATTTCTTGTACCAGAAACTTTCTCGTTTTTCCTTCGTCCATAAGCCAGCTTTCCACAGTATACCGGATTATCCAGAACGCCCTTTATAAATGAAGCGGCAAATGCGTCCAGTGTATTATTCTGTCGTTTTTTCTTTTTGTATCCATGCTGGTTCAGCCATGCAGCAATCGCAGAGATTCCCATATTGGTATGAATAAATTTGTCATAGATCAGACGAATAATCTCTGCTTCGTCCTCTGCAATCTGCAATTCTCCATTTACTAATTCATAACCATACGGAGCAAATCCACCATTCCATTTTCCTTCCCTGGCTTTCTGCTTACGTCCTTCCATTGTCTGAACAAGGATATTCTCTCGTTCGATCTCTGCCACCGCAGACAGAACAGAAATCATCAGCTTTCCACTATCTTTTGAGCTGTCAATTCCATCTTCTACACAGATCAGATTCACTCCAAAATCCTGCATCCTCTGCAAAGAATTTAAAACATCTGCCGCATTACGACCAAATCTGGAAAGCTTGAACACCAGTACAAACTGCACCTCATCTGTTCCATTCTCAATATTATCCAACATTCTCTGAAATTCCGGTCTGCCCTCTACGCTTTTTCCAGACTTACCTTCATCGGAATACTCATTTACGATTTCCATGTTCTGAAATTCCGCATATCTCTTGAGTTTTTCTTTCTGAGCATCCAGACTGTAGCCATCTACCTGCATGGTTGTGGATACTCTGGTATAGATATCACATTTTATCTTTTTATTCACTTTTCCTCCTCTCCTCAGAACATCCCAAAGCAATTTCCAACAATTCCGTTGCAACTTGTGAATTTCTGATACGCATTAAGTTATCCCAGACATCAGCTTTTCCAAGTAGATTCATCCCGCCATGCCATGTACGACATTTTGAATCAATTTTACTTGGATATCGAGATTTCACATATTTCTACCAATGAGACAGAGCTTGCCAAGAAAAACCTGAATCATTTAAAGCGCATGAATATCAAACAGCCGGTATTAGTCATTTTTGACAGGGGGTATCCATCCATAGAATTTGTTGACTTTCTGGAAACGGAAAAGATCAATTACTTATTCCGTCTATCCTCCAATGATTATAAATTTGAGCGCAACAATATGGTATCCACTGACGAAGCCGTTATTTTGCGGCATACCCATCAGCAATTAGAGAAAATAAGGAAAAGACATCCTGATCGTTTCGAACATATGAAAGAAAAAGTAAGTACACATACGCGAATTATGACCTCCATACTTCCTTCCGGAAAAGAATTGGCACTTATGACAAATCTTCCCTTTGAAATCTCCCAGAAAGAACTGGAGGATTTGCTATCCCTGATACCTTATTCTTTCTACCAGCGTTTCCTTTTTCAGATTACTGCTTAAAACGCAGGAAAGTACAATCTGCAACAGACCGACCAAAAAAATCATAATAAAAATTGGTACGATTGGAACATGATAGATATTCATTCCAAATATTCCATTATGTTTTGCATAGGAAAAAAGTGCATAGCCGAGCGGCAGACCAATGATCAAAGCTACGCATATGGTACCAACCGTAAACATCATTCCCTGTAACTGCAGACATAAATTTAATTGTTTATTTGTCATACCCACAGCCTGTAATACACCATATTCCTGCTTTTTTGTCGTAATATTCATGATTATGGTGTTTGCCATATTCATAAAACCGATGAGTCCTACAACCGCCATAAACAGATAACAGCCAAGCTTCATCATGCGAGCTGTGAATTCTGCAGATTGTAACTGTGCATGATAGGTATCCATTTTTATATGCGAAGTATTAGAAATCAAAGTATTCAGACTCTGTTCCACAGATGCAACATCTTTTTTATCACAGTCCACCCACAGATAGCCATAGGCTGTTCCCCTCGGATTCATGGAACGGTATACACCTTCCGGAATGACAAGATAAGTGTCCGCGCTTACAAAGGATCCTGCAATCTTTCCCTGATAGGTATAGGTTTCACTTCCATTCTCAAAGTCAAATGCAATGGATTCACCCGGAGCATATCCATCTTGTTCCATCCACATCAACCAACCAAAGAAAATTTCACCATTCTTTACCGCCTGATCATAGTCCATAGAGCCAATATCCCCGTCTTGGCGCATAAAATCAAAATCATTTTTACTCACAATATCAGCCGGAAATCTTGTTCCGTTCAGATTTACAGAGACAATCTCTCTCGTCATGACATCTGTCACTCCTGGAATGCTTTTGATTTCTTCAATCATTGAATCATTCAATGGATTATCCGTCAGAATCGTATCCAGATTATTCTCCGGATATCTTTCATCGTACTCAGCAGAATAGTCAAGCTGCAGTTCAAATTGTCCATGATTAACGGAAAGACGTGCTTCATGCTCCGTATCAATATTTCCTACATAATTAGAGATAATCACAAACAATGCGCAGGAAAGCCCCAGTGTGAGGATGGTACCAATGGTTCTTTTTGGATTACCCGTTATATTTGCCATTGCCATAGAAAACACGGTGACATTTTTTCTGCCATTTCGTTTTCCTTTTTTGTGTGTTTCTGCATTTTCTAAATACCGTGTTGCTTCGATAGGTGAAATCCGTGAAACAATTTTCATTGGTTTACGCAGCGCCAAAGCAACGGTAAAAAATGACACGAAAATACATAGAAGCATAACAGGCAGGGAAAACAGTGGCATCTGCTGATTTTGGACTCCCATAGAGCCAGTTCCGGTTGATACAAGTTTTCCCTGTTCTAACAGCCAGTTAAAACCGCATTTTGCAATCAGAAAACCAAGAAGCAATCCAACTGGTATTGAAGAAATTGTCAAAAACATACCCTCTCTGAAGATCAGTTGTTTCATCTGCTTTTTTGTCGCTCCCAGAGCCTTGATTTTTCCATACTCCTGTATCTTGTTGGCAATACCGACCTGAAAAATATTATAAATGACCACAACAGAGAAAAGTACAATTGCAAGAATCAAAACCCCGCATACCGCAATCGTTTCATAACTCGGCTGCAAGACCCATTGCAAATAGAGATCATTGACTATAACGTTTTTTTCTTCGATCCCACAAGCTGCTGCAATCTGCTTTATAACCGAATCAATATTATTCATAGATACATTTGCAGAATCATTTAAAGTAAAATAAATATTATACTGTCTGTCATTCTCTGCGACGTGCTCATCATAAAACTCCTGTGACCCGAAAGCAACATAAGATGCCTCGATGGTATACTCATCCCGATCATATAGGATTCCGCTGACAACAAATTCTTCCGGCTTATATTCTGACTGCATCCCTGCGCGGTAATCCAGTGTAACCGTATCTCCGATCTTTACATCACCATACCCCATTGCACGAAAAAATGCTCTTCCTGCGGCAATTTCCTGCATTTTTTCCGGATACTTTCCTTCCTTCAACTCATATTCTTTATTATAAGGAAGCATTTTTCTTGCAGTCTCATCCATGCAGACAAACCCGCCTTTTTCATTGCCTTTTATGATACCTTCGGTGCACATAGTGCCTGTAGCATCTATTTCCGCACGGCGGTTTACTTCTTTTAACTGCGATCCGTCTGCGGAAACAAACAGACCATAATTGCTTCCATATGATCCTGCCGCCTGACTTTTCTGTAAATGAATTACCCCATTTCCCACAGTACTGATGATAACAAGCAGCATCGTGGTCAGACAGATTGCCATCATGATCAGTATACTTCTTGTCCTGTTCCTTTTGTCATTGCTATATGCAATCCTGCTTATTGTCTTCATCTGAAATCCACCACCTGTCCGTCCTCAATCACCAGAATACGGTCAGCGACCTGTGCAATTTCGTCATCATGGGTAATCATTACAATTGTCTGTCCATATTTTTTTGCTGTCATCTTAAGCAGAGCGATTACCTCATCACTGGTCTTAGAATCAAGATTTCCTGTCGGCTCATCTGCAAATATAATTTCCGGACGATTCACCAGTGCTCTTGCAATTGCTACTCTCTGCTGCTGTCCTCCGGATAACTGATTTGGCAGATTATAAATCCGGTTTTCAATCCCCAGAGTTGCAATAATATCATTTACATACGCTTCATCCACTTTTCTTCCATCCAGCCCCAGTGGCAGTACAATATTTTCCCAGACATTAACAGATGAAACCAGATTAAATGCCTGAAAAACAAATCCGATTTTTCTTCTGCGGAAAACAGCAAGGGCATCTTCCTTCATCCTGTATAAATCTTTCCCTGCTAAAGTAACACTGCCTTTTGTCGGGGTATCAAGCCCTCCAAGCATATGAAGTAATGTACTTTTACCGGAACCTGACTTTCCAACAATTGCGACAAATTCTCCCTGCTCAATCTGAATGTCCACCTGATTGACCGCTTTGACCTGATTCTCACCTGCGCCATAAAACTTACAAAGCTGCTTGGTTTCTAATATCACACTCATGTGTTGCCTCCTTTTCAATTCTGTAAAGCGTACCTTTTCAGCACGCTTTCTTTGCCTGTTTATATATTTGGTCATTTTTCAACCTACATCCAAATTGTATCAGGACAATCTTTCATTTCACTTTCAAAAAACGAGCAGAAATCTTACAGAATTGTAAGATTTCTGCTCACTTAAAATTTAACCAACATATGGTAATTGAATCACAAACATGCTTCCTTTTTTCTTTTTGCCGGAGGTTACCGTAATCGTACCTGCGTGTTTTTCGATAATTTCTCTCGATAGAAAAAGTCCGATTCCTGTACCACTCTTTTCCATGACCTCCTTGGAACTTCCTCTGTAAAATCGTTGAAAAATTTTGTGATACTCATTCTGCGGAATACCAATTCCCTGATCCTCAATTTCCATTCTTACAAGATCGTTTCTTTTTTGTAACCGGATAAATATTTTTGAACCACACGGACTGTACTTGACCGCATTATCCAGAACGTTGATCACAGCTTCACCAAGCCACCTTTTATCCTGCATAATCGTGCATGTTTCCAGCTCTTTTTCATAGTCAAAAACGAATTCAATTTCTTTCTCATCCGCTTTAGGATAAGTGCGGTTCACAGCAGATATGACAGTATCCATAAGCGGAAGTTTTTTCTTATTAATCTGAATCAGTCCAGTTTCCATCTTGGATATTTCAAGAAGCGACTGCAATAATGTCTCCAGTCCATCCAGAGCACTCCGACAACGGATACGAAACTCCTCCTGTTCTGTGGCACTTAAGTCATTCTGCATCAGCACACTAAAACATGTATCCAAAGCTGCAACCGGTGTCTTTAACTGGTGAGAAATATCAGAAACCATTTCTTTCGTGTTCTCCTTTTCTGCCCTTGCTTCTTCCTTTATCAACTGAATATGATGTCCGATTGCTTCAAGCTGGTCATTCAATTTTTCCAGTTCTGCATGATTTTCCGTTTTCAGTAAATCATCAAATTTATTTTCACGGAATCTGATCAGAATTTCTTCCAACTGGTCTAAAATTTTCTGATGACACGCATCTTCTTTTTTCTTCCAATAAAGTAAAAAAGTCAAAAGAAGCACGCATATCACAGTGCTTACAGCACCGGTCACCATAACCTGATGCCGGAATTGCGAATAAAATGCATTCCCTTTATTCCCCCAGTATCCATATTGCTCCAATAATCGCCTTCCCTGTTCGTTAGTTTCAATATCCTTATCCTTAAGCAATTCCGAAACAGCATCCAGCCCGGAAAATTCTTCCTTTGCAGCAATCTCTGTCATAAGATTCATTTTATATTTATAATCTTCATAAAACACATACGTGGTAAAGCAATTTAATATTGCAAACACTAATATGACCGGCAATACCAAAGACAAGGCTGATGTGAGTTTCCTGTGATATCTCTTTGTCACTGCCTTACCTCCTGATTCCATATATACCCAAGACCTCTGATATTCTTTATATAGACCGGTGCAGCCGGATTGTCTTCGATTTTCTCACGGAGTCTTCTGATATTGACAGCGATTGTATTTTCATCCACAAAATCCCCTTCCAGATCAAACACATTTTCCAATATTTGTGTTTTTGAAAGAATCTTTTTCGGATTCTGAAGAAAAAAAGTCAGCATTTTCAACTCCGTTTTTGTCAGACTGATTTCACGACTCTTTATCAGGACTTTCATTTCTCCTGCGATAAATACGATATCTCCCGAAATCATCTTTCCAGCTTCCGTTTTCTCCTGTCTGCGACGGAAATATGCTTCTATTTTCAAAAGAAGTACCGAAAGACTAAACGGCTTGGTAATATAATCATCCGCCCCTGCTTCATATCCCATAACCTGATCCATCTCCTGATCTAGTGCTGTAAGGCAAATAATGTATGTATTATAATTGCATCTTATCCACCTTACAAATTCCAGTCCATTCCCATCCGGAAGATTCACATCACAAATGGTAACATCCACATTATTATCATTTGCAATTCTTTTCGCTTTTTTGATTCTGCTGAAAAAACCTCATATCCGGATTTTTTCAGTGAAAATGTAATTCCACGATTTAAATTTTCATCATCTTCAACCACGAGTATACCTGGCATAGCATCTGACCTCTCTTTATTAACTATTCATCTTAAAATGCTTCAATGCCTCCACAATTGCACTCTCTTTATCTTCTGGACACTGCGGTTGCCTGCTATCTTCATTTTTAGGTAAATTATAATTCTTTCCAACCTCAATTCCGCATTTTCTCTTTACCTGTGAGATATACAGATTGGAAACCTTCATGCCGGCTTTTGTTTCAGTTGGGACAAAAGAACCACAGTCTCCACATGGCTCGATAGGTCCGGATTGATGTCGGTCATCGGGAACCTATCCAGACTAATATGGTATGTACCAAAATATCTCCGTTTGTTTGCGGAAACATATCTACAAATTCTGTAGCAGAAAATTCTTGATACATTCCGCTATCCATATCACAGCCTAAACCTCGCCTGTTCACGGAAAAAGTTCAACTTTTTTATTCGTTTCTACTATTATAGTGATTCAAACATAAAAGTCAAATTTTGCAAGGAACCTCCATCGCCTCAACCTTGTCCGTTCTTCCTACAAAAACAGGTCAACAGCTATTTTTCGTCCTAACTGATAGCCAGGTTTCCATGCACTCGACCTTATCATACCTGAAAATCCAGCATTGAAAGAGAGGACCGATCCTATTACTTCTTCGCATTCTCTTCCAGTTCCAACATGTATTTATCAAAGTCAGACATGAACAATCTGTCCTGAATAACACGATACTTTTCAAATTCAGTCTCGGCTTTAGCCTTGGCAATCTCTGCCGTGATCTTTCCTGCATCCTGAAGGACCTCTCTGTCATCAGCCATCAGGAATAGATCCAGACGCTTTGCCCAGTCCTCCATTGTCATCGGAATGTAACGTTCTGCACGATCCTCGGCCAGATCCAGATAAGCAGAAACGATACGCTCTAATGAACGCATTTCCTGCTCTGAAAGATAATTCTTCGCAACACTCACATCACTTTTTACAATCTTTCCTTCCGGTGCTGCTGCCCACGTGGTCAGCCCCATATGTGGCTTATCAGCATCTGCTCGCTCATAAATCAACTCTGCTGCCGTATGTCCGTGAACTGCATAATGCATCTTGTTCTGCACCTTGGCAAAAAACTGCTTTGTTGTTTTGGATGTGCGGTCGTAATCAAGAGCTGTAGCATAGATGTCCGTTATCTTCTGATAGAATCTACGCTCAGATAAACGGATCTCACGAATCTGCTCAAGCAAACGATCAAAATATTCTGTTGTAAGCACTGATCCACCATTTTTTAGACGTTCGTCATCCATAACCCAGCCTTTGATGGTGTAGTCCTTGGCAATTTGATTGACCCATTTACGGAACTGAACCGCACGCTCTGAATTTACTTTAAAGCCTACTGCAATAATCATCTCCAAGGAATAGTGATTTGTGCTGTAGCTTTTTCCGTCAGCGGCAGTTATCCGAAATTTTCGGATAACTGAATCCTCTTGTAATTCGCTATCACTGAAGATTTTTTTTACATGATAATTTATGGTGCGAACATCCACATCGTACAACGTGGCCATCATCTTCTGTGTCAGCCATATATTCTCATCCTCATAGCGCATCTCAATGCTGTCCTGCTGATCACCGACAGAAGCAACATAAGTCAAATATTCTGCAGCGCTGGAACGGATGGTTATTTCATCTTTTTTCTTTTTCAAATAAGAGACCTCCTTCTGGTTTCTTCTCATTTCACCAATTGAAAATCACAACAAAATTGATGGCTTTAATATTTCTTTGCAAGTCCAGAAAAATGTGACTCCACAATTCTATCCATCTGATTAGCAATCTCCGCAAAAGGCTGGTTCAAGTCTAGAGTTTTAACACTTATCTGACTTCCATGCATTTGATACACATTGTCCGGTTGTATTTCTTCTTCTGTCTTTGCATAGAGAAGCATTCCAGAAACTGTATTTTTCTCCTCTCCAAATTGATAACTCCGATTTTTTACGTATGTAAAAATCTGATACAAATTATTGGAATGAATCGTATGTTTATCAAACTGGGACTGTGTTGTGTGACTATAGTATTTTGCGTCAATAATAAGTACAGTATTGCCACGTTGCAGATGAATATCACTTTGCATGACCGGAAGCATGGTTCCAATACCATCATCCAGTGACCACGGAATCTGTGATGCACTGACAGATAATTCAGGATAATGTCTGCTGTAATATTCCAGAATAAATTTCTCATACAACCTACACATACGTTGCTCATCTACGAAAGAGGCTAACCTATAGTCACCTGAATCTGTTGTAATAAGCATCCCCTCAATAATCAACTGGCAAATACTTACAAGCATTCTATATGTTTGATTGTTACGCTGAAAACGAATGGACGACCATTTAATTCCTGTTGGTTCTATTATCTCTACATTTGAAAAATACAACATTTTCTTTTTTAGATCATCTTTGTATTTTGCTTGCACTTTTCCATTGCGTAAAAGAAGCGTAACAGTTGTTTTCAGTATTTGATTCAGTAAATTGTTTTCTGACAACTCATCAAAGTCGCAAGTAAGTACCCTTTTATGTGCCAACCTATTTTTAATTGTACCCGGCATATTTATTTTGCCGCGCATAACTGAAAGTTCTTCCTGACGACTTATGTATTCTCTATATAGCCCTTGCTTTAACTGCAATCCAATTCCCTTAGACAGAATCGCTGCCAGCAGATTATACATCTCGTCAAAAGACTCTACTGCAACATCTTCATAGGTTTCTTGGTTCAGTGCCTGAAAAGCATAAGAAAGCATATGATAAATATTATTGATTAAAATGCTCTTATCCTTTGTCATTGAAATACACCGTGCAAAATATTCTCCCAACGTTGCAGTTTGTCTGTATCATCAAACCAGTATTCTGCTAACATAGGCAACACATCAAAATCAACCACATCTTGCATCCATTCTTCTGTACACTCATCTGTGTTACAGAAATAGCTATGCCCAATACAGAAACCTTTACCAAGTGATTTATCTTTAGCAATTTCTTGGTTCAATTCCTTAATACGGTCAATCAGAGTATTGAATGTGTCGTTTGCGAATCCTTCCTGATATTTAATAAAACCTTCTGAATCAAATCCCGGTTCCATATCAAAGAAGCTAAAACGACGACGAAGTGCGTAATCAATCATCGCCAGACTTCTATCAGCAGTATTCATCATACCAATGATATGTAGACGCTTTGGGACAGAGAAACTTAGGCCATTGTAGGCTAATGTTGCTTTCGTATCTCTATAATCTGCCTCAATTAACATGAGTAACTCACCAAAGATCTTACTCATATTTCCACGGTTGATCTCATCAATGATAAAGAAATAATCTTTATCAGGATGGTTTGCAGCCTTTTGACAAAATCTATAGAAAATACCATACTTCAATTCAAATCCATCTTCAACCGGCTTATACCCCATCATGAAATCTTCATAGGAATAATTTTGATGGAATTGCACAAACTCTATGCGATCATCATCCTTCTCACCCATAATCGAATATGCAAGTCTCTTTGCCGCAAATGTCTTTCCAACACCTGGAGCACCTTGAAGAATAATATTTTTCTTCTTTTTCAAAACTGCAACTAAGCGCTCATACTTTGCTTCAGTCATATATACATCATTTAAGAACTTTTCTTTGTCATATTTTTCAATACTATCTGCTGCAGGTGGTGCTGGATTTTCATCACGAATCATGTCATAAATGAAATCATATTCACCCTTTGTCAGTTTGAACAGACTACCCTGCGGATTACCAAAGTACTCCATCTTTTCAAGTTCTGGACAAGCTTTCAGAGTTGCATAATCAATTGGAGAAGACAGCCCTTCTACTTTTTCAAAATAAATTGATTTTCCATCTTGTTCCGCACTAATTTTGAGAATTGCAACTACCTGCTTTACCGGTGTGGACTCATAGCCGATTATCATATCTCCAGCCTTTGCATCTAAGAAATTCTGAAAAATACGCCGTTTATTGCCATTATCATTATATAATGTATAATCCTGTACTTCTCCAACTGGCATGCTAGCCATACTCCATATTTTGGGATTTGCATTCAAAAACCAGTATCTATGATCTTCTTCTCCTTCTTCATCTTGCGCATACAAAAGGACTTCTGATAAATCGACTTGATCTAGAGCTTCTGCTAATTCATCACGAAGTTTCCAAACATAAGATCCTTCTTCATCTTTTGCAGCATTCTTACCAACATATAATACAGGCCAAAATCGAGAGTTTTCTTCATCTCTTGCAATTACTGGACATCCAGTTTTTTGAACAATACGTCTTGCCAATGCAACAGATCCACTATTATAAAAGTTCTTGGTTTCTCCATATTTCACAGCAAGCTGAGTGCAAGTAGCCTTTCCACCATAATCCTTCATTCGTTTCATGATTTCGAGACTGCTCTCATTAAATACGTCTTTATCTGTCAGAAGCTCTAACCAATCCTCTACCGTTAATGCCGGAGTATAATCAGTCGGCCACCACTCATCCGCTTTAGGACCTGGTTCCTCCTTGTTCCAATAGCGAGAAATAAAGAAGCCCACATCTATTGTAAGAGTTCGTAATTCAGGATCAGCGTAACATGTAGATGTCAGCTGAGAATTAAGCAGATTTTTAAGTTCATCATCCTGCTGAAGTTCAGCACAAATCTCATCATAAAATGCCACAAAATTCCTGATGTTATCAGCATAAGCACCCTTTTTGAATCGATAATCACTTTCCAGCTCCGACGAGACAGCTTTTACTTCACTCAATTTGTAGATGTAATATTTATCCGGATATCGAAGCCATAAATATGTCATTATCGCATTTTCATACTGGTAATGCTGAGCCGCTCCATTGCCATACCTCTCTAATAACGTATTAGATTTATTTTTGAAGCTGGCTACTCTCTCGTATAAATCCTTGCTCTCATCATACAGTTCAATATACATTGAGCGTACTTCTTCTGGCGCAATCTCTGCAAACTTGGTAATCATTCTTGCTGGGAAGTTATTTACCGATGTCAACAAATTAGCCGTCTGAGCAAGTGACTTTGTTAGCATCTGTGCAAAATCATCTGAATTGACATCCCAATTTAACTGAAAGCATTGCACAGCCTCCCATTTATATTTTTCATTAGGCCACTGTTGTTGCACAAAGCGTTTTTTGTACTCTACCAGCACTTCTTTTAGTCGAAATTTATCGAACACTGTCTTTCACCGCCTTTATACTGATTCTCTAAGACTTTTATAAATCTCATCAGAAAAAATTCCCATCACCTGATGTTTCATTTCATCATTTGACAACAACATTGAAAAGAAATCTTGATTCTGTGACAATCCTTCAATAAGTGCATCATCAATATCATCAAAATAAGAGAACTCAAAGTCTTGCTGTGTATTATTCTTAGCACTTGTTTTAAGTTTATCTGATTTCATAAGGATATCTCTAATCTGCAGCATAGCCTTTACAACAACATCGTTATCATAGTTCTTGCCAGTCTTGCTGTTAATCTCATCGATTATTTCAGACAGTCTCTTTTCTTTATCCTCACTCAAACCAAAGTGTTCCGCCGTTGGCAATTTCATTACCGGCTTTGCAACCAGATCAGATGAAACATGTTCTTCACCCTTTTTCTGAACAAATTGAGAGGCTTTGATCTTTCCATCTAAATTAAAACCACCACCCGGATGCTTAATATTGATATAAGCTAACAGGTATGAAATAAAGTTATATTTCTTGTGCAAATCAGTATCTTCAAAACTAGAAACTTGAAGCAAAAACTCATAATAACGAACAAATCCACGCATATCTGCCACAGCTTGACGCTGTGTTTCATATTCATAATGTTCCAGTAGCTTCTTGCTTTTCTGCAGGAAGAATGTCAATCTTTGCTTCTGTTTTCCTGTTACTTTCTGTGAATACAATATATCATTTGCAGCTTCAATGTCAGCCGGATCAAATAATGCATAGGCATCAATAGTAGCTTCCAAGTCGTAAATTGCATTAGGCGTTACTGAATTTGCCAGTAATGTTGTGGTGTAGTATGGAGCAAATGCAGCTTTGATATCCTCGTATGTATTTACAAAATCCAACACAAATGTCTTTTTATCATATGGAGCACAAATACGATTCAGTCTCGAAAGTGTCTGGACAGCATTAACACCTCTTAGTTTTTTCAGAACATACATTGCGCACAGTTTTGGCTGATCAAAACCTGTCTGATATTTATTAGCAACCAAAAGCACTTGATAATTATCTGTATCAAATTCTTTGGTGAGTCTATCCTCCGGAAAACCATTGATAGATGCCTCTGTATATTCTTTATCATCATCCGGTAGTTTTACTTTTCCAGAAAATGCAACCAGAGCATGAATTCCGTCGTAACCTTTCTTGGTAATGTACTCCTCAAAAGCCTGTCTATATTTAACAGCACCTTGTCTGGACGCGGTAATAACCATTGCCTTAGCCTGGCCACCCAGTTCCTGCATTACCGTTGTTCGGAAATGCTCAACAATTACTTCTACACGCTGTGCAATATTAGTATCATGCAATTCTATAAAGCGTGCAATCTGCCTCTTTGCCGCATTCGTTTTACAACGAGGATCGTCTTCGATTTCCTTGTTAAGCTGGTAAAAAGTTGAATACTCTGTATAGTTCTGCAGAACATCAAGAATAAAGCCCTCTTCTATAGCCTGCTTCATCGAATAAACGTGAAATGCTTCTCTCTGGCCATGCGTATTCAAACGACCAAACAACTGAATTGTTGTCGGCTTAGGTGTAGCTGTAAATGCAAAAATTGATACATTTGCTTGCTTACCGTTTCTTTTGATTTCACTTGAAATCATATCTTCAACATCTGATTCAGTTTGATCACCAGAACCAAGCGACATTGTTACCGCAGCCATATCTTTACCTGCAGTAGAAGAATGTGCCTCATCAATAATTACTGCAAAACTTTTATTCTTAAGGTCCTTTACACTATCAACAATATACGGGAACTTTTGAATTGTGGTTGCAATAATCTTTGTATTACCATTCAATGCAATCGCAAGGTCAGCTGAATTGCACTTATCGTCCATAACACGAATCAATCCGGCCTTATGCTCCATTCCCATGATTGCTTTTTGAAGCTGACGGTCAACAACAACTCGGTCAGTGACAATAATGATGTTGTCAAAAATTATCTTGTTTTCTTCGTCATGAAGAGATGTTAAACGATGTGCCAACCATGCTATAGAATTTGTTTTTCCAGATCCAGCGCTATGCTGAATCAAGTAATTCTGTGCAGTGCGATTTTCTCTAACATCGGCAAGCACTTTTCGAATAACATCCAGCTGGTGATAACGAGGGAATATCAAATTCTCAGAACGTTTGATTTTCCCGGTCTTATCATCTACTTTTTCTTTTGTCTCGACAAAAATAAACTTACTTATTAAGTCCAAAATCGTATCCTTTGTAAGGATATCTTCCCACATATAAGATACGCTATACTTATCTTCAAACGCAGGATTTCCAGCACCAGCAGTTACACCTTCTCCGTTTCCCATATTAAAAGGAAGGAAGAATGTAGCGTCACCTGCGAGTTTTGTTGTCATATACACTTCTTCTAAGTCCATAGCAAAGTTTACCAACGTACCTGCTTTGAACATAAAAAGACGTGTTTTGGGGCTACGGTCGGTTCGGAACTGATAAATTGCATCCTGATAAGACTGCCCAGCTGCATTGCACTTAAGTTCAAATGCAATAATAGCTAGTCCATTCAAAAAGATAACAACATCAATTCGTTCTTTATCGCTGGCCCACACTTCCTCCATTGCAGAGAAAATATTCTGTCCATACTTTCTAGTCAAATCTGGATTGAATGTAGTTGCCGGTTTTGTGTACATGAGTTCCAGCTTCTGATTAGAAATTTCGATTCCATGCTTCAGCACATCAAGAAGGCTGCCACGAGTTTTTGTCGTTTCAGCATTGATAAAACTAACAATCGTCTCTTCCAAATCAGACTTATATATTTTTCTCAGATATTCCATCGTTTCGTGCTGAGTATCTTCTAGAAACTTAAAGAGCATCTCACGGTCAACTGCAAAATAACGATCAAAGTCACTTGCCTTACGAATAACGTAACCATTATCCTTTTCCAGTCTTTCAAGAAGAAATTTCTGATATTCTTTTTCGGAAAGAATTGATGCGTGATGAAGAAGCTTCTCGCTGTATGAAGCAACTCGTTTTGCAGCATTTTCTGCATGTTTTTCCGCATCCAAGTTCGTAATATCAATTATCGTTTTATCATCCATTGATTATCCCTCCTTACTCACTTTTCAGCCGTTTGATTAGTTGACGTGCAAAAAGCAAAGCAATCTGGTCGCAACTATACTTGGATGAGTCAATCGCTTGTATATCCGCTATAGATGGATACTTTTCTTGTAACTGTGAAACCGTAATGTTGTGCAAAATCGGAAGAATCAGCTTCTGTCCATTTCTATTCTGTCGATTTAAAAACTCATTCAATTCACGCTCGGTCCACTCTCGATCAAAGAAGTTTTCCGAAATAACGATAATTGCAAACTCTGCTTTTTTCGTGCCGTTCAGAATACGATCCTTCCAATTATCTCCCCACTCCAAAGACTCTTTATCATAAAAAATCTTAATCCCCAGTTTGTTTAATGACTGATATAATTCTTCAATCAAATCTTCTTTGTCCTTGTTAGCATGGGAAATAAACACATCAAATTCAGGCAAGGTTTTTGCCTGATACTTTGGTACACTAACCATTGAAATTCCGTTCATTTTATTTATAAAATCTTGGTCCTTACTGATGCTCTCCAAACATCCAACGAGATTTTTGTAAGCATCCAGATTTCTATGAAACAGAATTGTTTTCATGCGGTCGCCTAATGGATGTTCTTTAAGATAATTATTGTAAAAAATCTCTACATCATTGATCCATACTTCACTCGGACGATTATATTCGTTTATATCCGTACCGATTGCCGCTGCATTAATTGGGCTTTTAATAGAATGAGTCCTTTCTAGCAGATTATTAAGTTGTTCTTCAAAAGTAGCCATTAGACAACCTCCTTCTTCCCAGTTACATACTCAAAGATGAGTGATTTCTTATATTCGTCAAGTGTTGCAAGCTGCTCTTTCTTATCAGAGATAACATCATCCGCCTTTGCAAGCACTGCATCGACATGTTCAACAATCGCTTTTTGTTCATCCAGCGGTGGAACAGGATATGAAAGATCCGCTAACTTGTTCCAACGCAAATCACAAGAACGAACTCGAATTCCGGTTGCCAGTGCAAGGAATACATCACTGTACGCCATGCTACGAAGATAGTACATAATGTATCGCTTGTTTTGGTTGGTATCTAAAACATTAAGCACAGGTGACGCCTTGCCTCTTGAATCAGAAATGCCAATAGCGCCTGCAAAGCCGTCCATACCATGTACAACCAGATCACCGATATCAATGCCTTGATAACCGATTTCTTTATCAGACATCGTAAAACCATCTTCACGTCGATTGCTTCTCAGGGTTACCTCACCATCGCGGAAACAGGTTATTACACCATCATCATCACGCACCGGCTTCTGCATATATCGTAGAATGTACTTGCCACGAATAACCTCCCAATGTGAAGGCATATTGCCAATCCATTGAATCCCGCTGTCCTTCATCTCGGCATCGGGATTCAGTCCTTTGGTGACAGTTTCGGTGATAACAGACCGCTTGTACTGCTCCAGCGTGTCGATCTGAGTTTGAATGTCGGTGGTCAGCACATCAATTTCAGCGCATTTAGCATCGAGAAAATCGGCAATGCGGTGCTGCTCACCTGTTGGAGCAACCGGTATAAAAAGGCCGCCAAACTTATCCATCGGAATGCGCATTCGAATTGTATTCAATTTTCCATTTCCAGATTCTTTAATAAGAATGCCATTTCCAAGTCCAAACAAACTGCGTTGAAACATCGTTGTCTGAAAGATATAGTTATAGTAGCGTACATCTTCCTTTGCATTCCAAGGGCGAAGCATATAATAAACAGGACTAACACAACCAAAATATTGCGACAGCCCCACAGAGCCAGACAATATATTCATGCTATTCATTACGATATCCCCAGGATAAGCCAGTCTGTATGCACTCACATCCTCTTTAGGTTTGTTTCCTCCACCTTCTTTTTGATCGTATGGAATGACGCCTTGTTTAGCAGTCAACGAAAGAATTTCTGTTGTCCTAACAGGATTATTTTTCTCAACTCGTTCTTGCAAACAGTATTTTATTTTTCTTAGTTCCCAATTGGAGGGAAGCTCTCCCAACCAAGAGATTCCACTCGCTTTCATTTCTCTCATATCAGCACCACCTTACTCAAACAGCTTTGCCACACGCTTTGAAACCGAAAATTCCAGTTCCATAAACTTTGTTTCCAGCTCTTCACTTGGCGTTGATGCCTGATATTTGTAGAAATACCGCGTGAATGGGATTTCAGCACCGGTCTTGATGACAGGTTTTTTCTTTCCAAGATCTTCCTCAAAGAAAGCGGCGGCATCCGGGATATGAGGCAAAACCTCACGTGCCATATAATCTTCGATGCTTTCCTCCCATTTCACCAGTTCGGTGTCCTTGGTTTCTTTGTCGTAAATAATCCTTCCCTTGCGGTCACGTTGAATTTCTGCATTCTTATCCATAATAGAGAGGCCATTAGCAATCTTGTCGAGCAATTTTTTATCAGATGTTGCCGAAGCAAGTGCCTTAGTCAGTACAGGCATAAACTCAGTCGGTGAATTATATACTTGTTCTGAAGTGACAGCTTTCAATGTAGTAATAATCTCATCGTATAAGGCCTGATTGTTTTGGAATGATTCCAATTTTTTCTGTTCTTTGCCAGTTAGTTCTTCAGCATTCTCCAATTCATTAACCTTAGCCTGATCATAGAGAGAAGAAAGCGCACCCTTAGACAGCATAGCTTCGATACGCTCCTCTGTAATGGCATAGCTACGCTGAAGAGGCTGCATAACCGTGTACTCACGGTAAATGAACTCCTCGTTGTCGTAAATCTTGCAGTACTCGTTTTCTGCAAATTCTGCATAGAGCTTCGTTACGGTGCTGCGGTCTTCCGGAGATATTTCATTTTTCTTATCACCCAGAGCCTTGCGCAGTTTGTGGAAGAAGGACGAAGCATCTATCAACTGAATCTTGCCCTTGCGCTCAGCACGTTTATTTTTTGAAAGCACCCAGATATATGTAGCTATGCCCGTGTTGTAAAACAGATCTGTTGGCAATGCAATAATTGCTTCGATTAAATCGTTTTCTAACATCCAACGACGAATTTGGCTTTCGCCAGAAGCTGTACCACCTGAAAATAATGGACTGCCATTTTCAATAATAGCAGCACGACCAAAGTTATCATCCATTTTGTCAATAGCAGATTGCAAAAACAGCATCTGCATATCGCCGGAACCAGGGAGCCCAGCACCCCAACGGCCTTCAAATCCCTTTGCATATTCATCATTAACTGCTTTTTCTACACCTTCAGCTGCATCTTTACCTCCCCACGGAGTACCAAATGGCGGATTTTCAATAACAAAGCGCATCTTGGTTTCAGCAAATCGATCTTTCTTCATAGTGTCCTGATAGCAGATATTCTCTGCATTCTGACCTTTGATGAGCATTTCTGCAAGACAGATAGCATAAGATTCCGGATTGATTTCCTGCCCAAAAAGACGAACATCTGCAGTAGGATTATATCTCTTAATGAAGTTATAGCTTGTGGAGAGCATACCACCTGTACCACATGCTTGATCCAAAACTGTAATTACTTTTCCGTCGTCAAAGATATCGTCACAGCCTTCAGCTAACAAAATATTTACCATCAATTTAATGATATCTCGTCCAGTGTAATGATCACCAGCCTCAGCGTTTTCAGAGAATCTACGAATTAAATCCTCGAAAATGTATCCCATCTTTACGTTATCAATCGTGCGAGGATTCAAATCCAATTCTGAAAATGCTTTGACGACACTTAACAGGCGATCGTTTTTATCCATCTTGTCAATTTGCTTATAAAAGTCCAAACCTTTCTCAGCAGACACAATAATCTCCTGCACATTAGGAGAAAAACTCTGAAGATACGCTTTAAAGTTGGCTGCTAAATTGTCGGCATCATTAATCAATTCTGCAAGTGTAAATTCACTAGTATTGTAGAACTGAAACCCCGAAATACGATACATAGCTTTTGCCGGGTAATTTGGGTTTGCTTTAAACTGTGCAACCACCTTGTCTTTGGTAGGTTCCAGCGCACACTCAAAACGTCTGATGATAACCATCGGAATGATTACATCTTTATATTTATCACTCTGGTATGTACCACGCAGCTTATTTGCAATAGACCAGATAAAATTCACCTCTGTTGATACATCGATAGGGCTATCGTCCCACATTGCATCGATAGTCTGCTTTTGTGCCATTATATTTTCCTCCAATCAGACTAAGAGCTTCCTAACCCTAGTCATTGTTAATTTTATATGTTTAAGTGTCCAAAAATCGGGACTTAGTCCTCGATTCCCATCATCATCTTATAGTGCTGTTCCTGATGCATGGCAGTGAAAATCAACTCAAACACTTTTTTGCACTGTTCCACATCACTGCCATCATCAATATAGTTGAAGCCATCACTTATAACAGCTGGGCCGTCGTTCATATATGTGAGCATGCTTGAAGCAAGGTTGTATCGGTCATAATTAGGCTTCTGTCCTTCCACTTCATCCACAAACAACAGCTTATTCTGTTCCAGAACAATCTTGTGAAGGTCGTTTCCTTCGTAGCCACATATCTGAATAAAGTAGTATTCAAGAATATGTCGGATTACATTCTTCACCGTATTTGCTGTTTTCAGTTCCTTATATTCATCCCACAGAGCAGCATACGAGTTTTGAATTGGATTATAGTTCTCTTGCTCGGTAGGTACTCTCTGACTCTGACGCACACAAAGTTTAACTGAAGAAATGTTTTCTATCTTACGAATCATATAGAACGAAACGCTGTGATATCTCTTTGCTTGGTGATGCGTAATTTCCTTATGGAAATAAACATTGTGAGTCAGAATGAAAATCTGCTTAATATAGTCGCCGTCGACTTTATGGCTTCGATAGTCCGTATTGTTGTAACAAACCTCAATCATCTCTCTGACCAGAGCACTGACGATGAACAATGCTCCACTATCCATACTGGATACCGGGTCATCAATAACAACAATTTTATCTTTTACAGCTTCACTATTAAGGCTTCCTTTCACAAGGTGATAGTAATACAAGAATGCAATAAAGTTTCTTTCACCTTCGCTCAGTTTTTCTGCAACAGTTCCATCCGGCCGAATAACCTCATATGTATTTGCTACTCCGTCCTTTGCACGAAGATGGAAACCTTCAAAACCAGAATTATCAAGCAGAACATTGATGCTATCGATAGTGGCCTCAGTATTCACAATCTGTTTGTTTAGTTCATTGGCCTCTTTCTTCTTGGCAGTAGCATCCTTTTTTAACTGTTCCATTTTATCTTTCAATGCTTTTATTTCAGTGTCCAAATCAGACAGTGCTTTGTTGTACGCAGCTACATCAGCTTTCAAAAGCTCTGCAAGATACTCCCACACCTGCTTTTTGCATAGAACCTTCTTTGTTTTGAGGTCTCTGACTATCTCGTTATTTTCTTTGATTTTCTTATTAAAGCCATCAATCAGAGTGCCAATCTCAATGAGCAAACTATCAGTATCTTCTAAGGAAGCAATGGATGTCGGCTCTTTAATCTTTGCTGCAATTCTCTGTTTATTAATGGTTATCGCATCCACAAGAAGCTGAACTTTTACTTCATATTCTGACAAGTCTAATTCCGGCATAGCAGCAGATACATTGCCCTCCAGCGTTGCTACAACGGAATCCATCTCTGATTCATATGTTCTTTGAAAAGCATTAATCGCAGAGATGTCATCTTGATACTGTGCATCAAAGCATGCAGCTATTTCTTTATCAAAGTTAGACGGGAGTTTTTGCTGGCAATATGGGCATTTTCCGTCTGTCTGGCCAGCAAAATGAGTATGACCACTTCGCACCCAATCAGTAGCTTTTAGGGCTTTAATAAATTTTGCAAAGTCCGTATCACTGCTGCTGGAGATTGGTTTTCCCATCAATTCATATCCCGGCAGGGATGCATAGGTAACTTTACCTGCCTTAGACAGCATGTTGTACTGCTGTGCATCGCCAGAAAAAACGGTCCCATATAGAGTTTTTAAATCTTCAACATCATGAGCAACCGGCGTAATTGCTAAAATTTCTTGAGCGAATAATGCAGCTTTTTTCTTACCCTTAATAGCTTCATCGAATAGTGTTCTGGCTTCCGCACTCTTGCTCCAGCAGTCTGATTGAAATGTCGATAAAGCGGTATTCTTATCCGCTGTTTTCTGGTCTATAGCGGCCTTATGTCCGTTATATTCCTCACCCATTTTCTTGCGTTCTGCATTGAGTGTATCAACCTGCTCTTGAATAGCAATATTAGTTTCATTTACGGTGAATACACCAGCAAGATTTCCATAGTTACGCAAGTTAGCATTTATAAAATCTGTATCATACACAAGAACATCATAGTCAGTTGATGCCTTCCCAGCTTGCCACTGTAAACGCTCATCGTTTGCCTTAAACGTTCGTGCAATGGTAGATTTGCCTGCACCATTCTTCCCATAGAAGAAATTTACATACGTCGGTTCTATAACCTCATTGGAAAATGTGGCATCGTTTAACGTTATTTTTTCTATTGCTGATTTCATTTTAGGGTTCATATGCAAATCTACCTCCTGCTTCTATTCTTTAATTTTTCCTTCTCTGACCCATTCGTCAACTTCAGAGATTTTGAATTTATATCGTTTTCCAGCTTTATATACAGGTAATTTTCCTTCTTTTATCCAAGTACGGACTGTATCCTGACTCAAACTTAGGTGTTCTGCTACATCTTCAAGGTTTACCCATTTTTCAACTTGCATGTTTTCATATTCTGCACTCATATTATTCCTCCATGTTCGATTCCAGATGAGTGGTTGCGTATTTATAAAGAAAAGACTTGTATCCCAGCTTCCCTTAATACCTCTACTGCATTTATCTTTTTTATTGCCCAGTGCATACGATTCAATTCATTCGTTCCGCTGCAGCCTTCGATTCCGAGTTCAAACCGAAGTTCATTTATTTTCTGCTGTGGTATCCAGTTAAGTATTTGATAATATACTTTAATGCCATTGTCCTGAATCTTTACATCAACAATCAACCCATACGCAGCATAGTGGTCTTCATCTGTTTTCCCATAAGTGTGGTTCTCAGTCGCAATAATTGCCGGATAGGTTTTCAGCACCGATATTGCATCTTCTGGCAAAGCCGCATAAGCTGCTTTCAGTTCTTTTGAGGTACTTTCCGTTATTGCTCTGTCCTTTCGAACAAGGCAATGACAGTACTGAGGATTTAATTCATCATCTCCAACAACCAGAAGGTGATAGAAATCTGTATTTAATGTAATGGTGTGCACTGCGTTAGGGCTTCCCGGCATGGGTGGTGCCCCACCCACCATCATTACGCTATAGGTATTGTTCACAGCGTCTGTATGAGCTACCAATGTATTATTGTTACCGGGCAAATTAAATGTCGTATTCGGTGTTTGCGCTTGCAAAGCTCCCGGTTGTGATGGCTGTAATTTATTCTCCATCTTTTTTCTGCCCTCCATAATAATTGTTCGTAATGCTATCGACATGCTGAATGAAGCTATTGTTATTTCCAGTTACGTTGAAATTAAAAACCATTTGCTGTTTAGATTTTTCTTTGTTCTGATGAGGATCTTCACAGTCCGCTTCAACTATGACATCTTCTGGTGAGCCATTAGCATCATTCTCAGCTATGTCACAATCTTCAAGCTGAATGTATCTGAGTTTGATATCTACTGGCCAATCGGCACCAATATCTCCTTTGTAAGTCCTTTTTGCTCCACCGGCAGACGGACACCAGAAATCGAATGTTTCAGCTCCAACTACATTATCAACACTACATACCGAATAATGAAATATACCTAATAGAAATGACTGCAAAGGAATTTCTTTCATATTTATGAGTTCTTTTTTCTGCGCTGTTGTTCCATCTTCTTTGATATAGAAAGATTGGCTATCATCAATGCAATTATCCAACGATATTAATTCGACGAGTGCTTTCACGAGTAGCTCGTCTTTTTTTATATCTCCTCCAGCATCAATGAAGTCATCCACAAAGCGGCACATTTTTCTCAATGTATCCACATACTCGTTCTTCACTCTTTCGTCAAAAACTCTCAATGCCGTTTTATCACCGAACGGGAAGTAGCCTCCGCCTGCATTCTTACATTTCTTATATTCTGAAGCGTTACCCTGAATTGTTTTAATTTCAGTCGGCATTGGTGTCGCTAAATCAGAACGTATCACTCTGGCCAAACCAATCAAAGTTTCATATTCAGTTAATCCATCTTTTTTTCCTGCGTAGTGTTCATTTGCACCCAGCAGTTGCTTTCTAGCCTCTAAAAGCAAGGTGAAAAACGTACCGCCACACAGTCTTAAATTTTCATTTTTTGTCATTGATTGTCCCTCTAACCAAATTTACCTACTCAACTTACTCAACTGTGAATGGCAGGCCTACTCAACTTACTATTTTCTAGCCCTGTGAAAAGCCACAGGGATTTTTTGATGTTTGTCGGCCGTCGAATCTGATGAATATAAACCAGAGCAACCCCCAACAAACCCTACTAAATCATCATAACACTTTTCGACATTATTTTCAATGTAGCGAGTATGAACGAACAATAAACTCTACAGCGAAATATGCCTGAAATCTCTGTTTCCACCTGTGACTGGTCACAAATCTATGCCAATCACAGGAGGTAAATGTTATGGCAAACAAAGACAATCAGAGCAAACAGTATCGTATCTACATCAAGGAATCCAAAAGCTGGGTAGACGTAAACAAGGAGTTCTACACGAACTACTACCGTGACATCAACGCCTACCGTAAACGCCAGCAGGAACATGGCCGTTGTGTCTGCCCTGCAAGCAAACGCTATTTATGCGACATGGACTGTATGACCTGTCCGTATGTCAAGGCTGGCGATCAGCTTTCTCTCGATAACACCGTAAGCGACGGTGAAGGAAATGAAAAGAGCTGGCTTGATGACATGCCGGATGAATCCGCAGCTATCGCTGAATTAATGGAGGACGCAGAACTTCTTCGTGCCCTCTACGCAAAGCTGAACGAGCTGGACCCGGAAGGCCGTCTTATCTGCCAGCTTATTATGGAAGGAAAATCGGAACGTGACTGCGGCAAGGAAATGGGCCTCTCTCGTAATACATTCGTGTATCGCAGGGACAAGCTGTTCCAGAAGCTCCGCTCCGAGCTTAAGGACTACATCTAATATGAATGGTCGTCCTCTGATTTTTTAGGGGACGATTTTTCTTTTCAAAAACTTTTTTATATTTTTTCGGCCAAACGGCAATCTCACCTCCATTGAGTAGTGTAAGGCGAAACAAAGCGACCTACAGAAAGCGAGGTGAACATCGTGAAACAGACTTTTCACAACCGAAGCGGCACTGACGCAGAAGTGATTGCTACTCTCACTGCAATCAGTCAGGTATCCGCAAGAATGGCGAAGAATCTCAGAATCATCGCCGCACACAGACAATCCGAGGAAGGAGGAACAGAAAATGTCAAAAATGAGCGATATGGCTATGACCATCGAAGAGCTGAGAAATGCCGCCGCTGCTATTAACGATGTAGCAAACTGGCTCGCACAGCAGTTTGGAGGAGCATCCGAAGCTACTGAAAAAGCAGAAGCCCCTGCTGCTCCTGCGAAAACTGCATTGACCCTTGAGGAAGTTCGAGCTGTTCTGGCTGATAAATCTCGTGCCGGGCATACAGCTGAAATTCGAGAGCTTCTTAAAAAGTACGGTGCAAGCAAGTTGTCACTCGTAGACCCGAAACATTATGAAGCCCTGCTTAGGGAAGTGGAGGTGCTCTAATATGCCACCTAAAGGACATTCAATCCTCTCCGCATCATCTTCTGACCGCTGGCTCCACTGCCCACCGTCAGCAAGACTCTGCGAAACCTATGAGGATAAAGGTAGTGATTATGCTGCAGAAGGTACCGACGCACACGCTCTTTGTGAATACAAGCTCCTTAAAGCTCTCGGCATGGAAGCTACTGATCCAACCAAAAGTCTCGACTGGTACAACGCCGAAATGGAAGATTGTGCCACCGGGTACGCCAGCTTTATTATGGAGCTTTTGGAAGATGCCAAGCAGACCTGCTCCGATCCAGTTGTTCTGATTGAACAACGAGTGGACTTTTCCCGTTGGGTGGAACAAGGCTTCGGAACCTCAGATGCTATTCTCATCAGCGATGGAACTATGCATGTGATTGACTACAAACACGGTCTTGGAATACTTGTTTGCGCTGAAGACAATCCACAGATGAAATGCTACGCTCTTGGCGCTCTGGAGCTTTTCGATGATATTTATGACATCGATACGGTCAGCATGACCATCTACCAGCCCAGACGTCAGAACGTTTCTACCTATGAAGTCAGTAAGGATGACCTGTATCAGTGGGCCGATGAAGTTCTGAAGCCTACCGCAGACCTCGCCTTTGCCAGTGATGGAAACTTCCTGTGCGGTGAATGGTGCGGATTCTGTAAGGCAAAGCATGAATGCCGGGCCAGAGCAGAAGCCAATCTTCTACTCGCACAGCACGATTTCAAACTGCCACCACTGCTTACGGATTCAGAAATTGAAGTCATTCTTTCCCGTGTCGACGAGCTGGTCTCCTGGGCCAACGACATCAAGGAGTATGCACTCCAGCAGGCAATCAGCGGTAAAGAATGGACCGGTTGGAAGCTGGTCGAAGGTCGCTCTAATCGCAGATATACCAACGAAGCCGCTGTATCAAAGGCTGTCGAATCTGCTGGTTTTGACCCTTATGAAAAGAAGCTACTTGGTATCACTGCTATGCAAAAGCTACTCGGCAAATCTCGCTTCGAGGAACTCCTTGCAGCCTATATTGAAAAGCCACAAGGCAAACCTACTCTTGTGCCGGAAAGCGATAAACGCCCGGCAATGAACACAGCAAAAAATGATTTATGGAGGAATATGACAATGAGTAAAAATGTAAAAATGACAAATCCCATGAAGGTTATCACTGGTCCTAACACACGTTGGAGCTATGCCAACGTCTGGGAACCTAAATCCATCAACGGTGGCACTCCGAAATATAGTGTCAGCCTGATTATCCCAAAATCCGACACAAAGACTGTTGCAAAGATTGAAGCTGCTATCGAGGCTGCATACCGTGAAGGTGAAGCAAAGCTCAAGGGCAATGGTAAATCCGTACCTGCTCTTTCTGTACTTAAGACGCCTCTTCGTGACGGAGATCTTGAAAGACCGGACGATCCTGCATACGCTGGCAGCTTCTTTGTGAATGCAAATGCAACCTCTGCACCTGGTATCGTAGATGCAGACCGCAATCCTATCCTCACTCGTTCTGAGGTTTACTCTGGAATCTACGGTCGTGCCAGCATCAGTTTTTACGCTTTCAACAGCTCTGGCAATAAAGGCATCGCCTGTGGCCTTAACAATTTGCAGAAGATTCATGATGGCGAGCCTCTTGGCGGTAAGGCATCTGCTGAATCTGACTTTGCAACTGATAACGACGATGATTTTCTTGACTAATGGAGGTAGCAAACTATGGAGACAATCGTGATTAGCACAATTCTTGTAAACATCTGTATCGGCTGCTTCGCTTGCGTCGGTCTCACTACTGCAATCTCTATGATTCAGAGTATCATCAACGACCATAAACGTGAAAAGCGTGAGCAGGAAAAAGACAAGCGCGACCTCGAATACCACGAAAAGCGCATGAAAGACTTTAAGTAATCTATCAACCTGCTGGCGGTGGAACTCACTGCCGCCAGCACATTTTCTGACAAAAGGAGACAACCTATGAATGAATTTGCAGAAATCTTAAATCTATTTATTGCTAATGTCATCTCCTATACCTTTTTTGCGGCGGTATATGGCTTCATCATCTACAACGTAGGAAAAATCATTTTTTACCTTGTTAGTTATGCGGTATACCACATTCGTCGTGACATCAATAAATATAAATCCAATAAAGATAAACAGTAACAAGGCAGGCGGCAGGGATTTCTCTGCTGCCTGTTTTGTAGAAAGGACAATCTCATGAAAACACTTAGTATCGATATTGAAACCTACAGCGATGTGCCACTTCAGAAAACCGGAGTATATCGCTATGTAGAGTCACCTGATTTTGAAATCTTACTCTTTGCCTACAGTGTAGATAACCAGCCCGTTCAGGTCATTGATCTTGCCTGCGGAGAACAGATTCCAAAAGAAATCCTTCTTGCTCTAGAGGATGAATGTGTCATCAAGTGGGCCTTCAACGCTACCTTTGAACGCATCTGTCTTTCTCGTTTCTTAGGTTATCCGACCGGAGAATATCTGAAACCGGAAAGCTGGCGTTGCTCTATGATATGGTCCGCCACGATGGGGCTTCCACTCTCCTTGGAAGGTGTCACGAATCAAAAAGCGCTTTGATGTGAGAGAAATAAAGTCCAGCAAGGACATCACCGACTGGAATGCTGGAAAGATACCAGTCGCAGTCATTCATCCTGCATCTGCTGGTCATGGACTCAATCTACAGGCTGGCGGTTCCACCCTTATCTGGTTTGGTCTGACATGGTCACTGGAATTATATCAGCAGACCAACGCCCGACTTTGGAGACAGGGCCAAGCCGCCGGAACCGTGGTGATAGAGCATATCATCACAAAAGGAAAATACAAATCAACCACAATCGTTTTCTTGGATACACGAAAGACGCGGACGGCAACCTCATCATCGATCCAGAACAGGCAGAAATCGTAAAGCGCATTTATCGAGAATATTTAGAAGGTCTCAGTATGGACAAGATTGCTGCAGGCCTGGAGCGTGACGGTATCCTTACCGGTGCCGGAGGGGAAAAGTGGCACACAAGCACCATCAACAAAATTCTCCGAAACGAGAAATACATCGGTGATGCCCTGCTTCAAAAGACCTACACTACAGACTTTCTAAACAAGACCAGAGTTAAAAATAACGGTCTTGTTCCACAATACTATGTAGAAGGCGATCACGAAGCCATTATTCCGAAGAACATTTACCAGCAGATACAGGAAGAACTTGTCCGCAGACGAGTGGTAAAAACCAGTGACAATGGCAAAAAACGAAGCTACAGTTGCAATCACTGCTTCTCCCAAATCGTCATTTTCGGCGAATGCGGTGAAATGTTCCGAAGACTCCACTGGAACAATCGAGGCGTCAAATCAATTGTCTGGCGCTGCATCAGCAGGCTGGAATCCACCGGACTTGAATGCCACGCTCGAACCATCAATGAGCTGGTTCTTCAGGATGCCGTTGTCAATGCCATCAATCAATTACTCGGCGACAAAAATAACTATCAGGCACAGCTCCAGCTTAACATTGCCGCAGTCATCCGAGCTTCACAGGTAACAGCCATAGACAGCATTGACAAGAAGCTAATGGCCCTGCAACAGGAGCTGATTCAAAAAGCCAACAGTAAAGAGGACTACGACGAAATAGCGGATGAGATCTTCAGATTCCGAGAACTTCGTCAGAAAACCACTGTCGATACCGCCGCAAGGGATGAACAGATAAAGAGAATTAACGACTTGCAGGATTACATCTCACAGCAGACCGCCCTCCTTACTGAATTCGATGAATCACTGGTGCGACGCTGGATTAAGCAGATCACCATCTGGGATGACCGCATAATAGTTGAATTGAAATCTGGCGTCAGCATTGATGTGGATGCATAACTCTATAGATATACAATGGCTCCCCACCACTGGATAATTCCCGGTGATGGGGAGCCTTTTCATTTTATTTCAAATTTTCAATATTTAATTCCATGAACGTTAAAAAGTTAGTAGCATCTTTTAACAAACAGGAAAAGGTTTCTGCATAGTTTTCTTTTTTCACATCAAGCTTTTTCGTAATTTTTTGATATCCCTTTCCTTTACGATGTCCCGTTCCACTTGAACGTAACTCCTGTAGATTTCTCAAGAACTTAATATGCTCATTATAGTTTTCGATATTACTTTCACATAGCCAAGCTTCTATTTTTGAAATGCTACCTACAAGTTTTTCGTAATTACCAGTTAACCGTTTTGAAATGCTCTTTTCATTTAAAGAATCAATCAGTATTTTGACTAAAGAAAGAACCAGCATATCCATCTCAGTAATTGAATTATTTACTGGAACTCGTAATATTTCAAAATTATAAGCATCCTGCTCTGTTAATGATAAAAATAAAGGCCATCCATACTTTTCAGTGAAAACTCTATTTAATCGTGTATAAGCTTTCTTAAAAACAAAATCTGGAGACTCTGAGTCTGATGCAATACACATAAAATCTCTCTTTATTTTTGTTTTGCTCAATTTTCCTCCAATCGACTTGTTAAATCCCCTCCAATAATGCTGCTCGGCTTCACTTGGTAAATCTCTTCCTAAATCACCTAAATAAGCTGATACATAATCTGAATTACTATTATCAATATACAATGACCACAATACACCACATCGAATAATTCCATCTTCGACTTTATAAATTTCAGGTTTCGAATAATACTTATTCAGTACTGCACTGTCAAAATATACAGGTGTTAAATAGTGCGGCGCTGTTGGATTTGCCCCGAAGTAGTTGTTTAATTCTTTCGGATTACAAGTATGGCGTATTTCTTTTCCGTTCTCATCTATACCAATAATAAAATCAACATAAGTCTTTTCTTCATTATACGGCCAAATATTACTATCACATAAACTGCAACCTGAGACAACATTTTTTGCATAAATGATGGAATAATTTTTCCTTTTTAGTCCAGTTGATGTATTTCCGATATTAAGTGCATAAAAAATTGTGTTTTCGCTATTTCTATAAACCAATCCATCTTCCTTGATTTTTTCCGAATTATCGATAGAAACGCACCTGCTATCAATATGTATCATCAATACTTTTTCTTTTACTGCTAGATACGTTTTTAAGTATCTTTTATGTATAGTTACATACCCATTATCATTCATTTTCACTACGGTAATTCCTTCACCGTTAGAAACATCAATATATTCATTTTTTTGTGAATTGAAATACAGATTGAATAATAATCGAAACTCTTCAACAATTTCTATTGAATCTGTAGCTACGCCATTATATTCTCTTTTTATAACAAGTGGTTCATAACCATTGTCATTTCCCCAACGATGATAAACCTTTTCATCATCCTCCCAAGAACCGTAAACTGTAATTCCAGGCATCAATGTATGTGCATTATATGTATCATTTTCCATATCATTTTCAACTTCATTCAAAGGAAGAAGAAAACTCTGAAGGTATATATCATACTTTTTATCAATTTTATTTCCTGATACAGGAACCATTATGTCAGCATCTAATCCTCTCTCTATCCATTCTCGAATATCAATCTGATACAAATAATCTTTATCCATCATCTTTCAAATCCTCCTGTTATCTATTCCACTGCCAAGTCTGCCCCTTAGTATCGAGTGGCTTAAACTGCGGTCGGCTCTGACAACAATCCTAGTGACACAACCTCTGACATCTAATCCACAGCCTAAACCCTACCGCTATTCTCCGGTACTCAATTTCTCTCCAATCAGACCGAAAAGTAGATATGTTTCCATATAATAAAACCGAGCTTTCCGCAAGGCTTCTCTGATGATACCAACCTTACAAAAAGCCCGGAAATACGCCGCTTTTCAGCACTTGATTTTATTTTCTTGACAGCAAACACACAGTCTCAACATGGACTCCCTGCGGAAACATATCAGTAGTAGAAACCCGCACCAGTTCATAATCCTCCGCACACAGCACCTTCAGATCCCTCGCCAGTGTCGCACTGTCACAGCTCACATACACAACCCTCTCCGGCTTCATTTTAAGGATCGTATTCAGAAGTACCTCATCACAGCCCTTCCGTGGCGGGTCTACCACGATAACGTCTGCATAAACGCCATTCTTCTCATACTCTCTCGGCAGCACTTCCTCTGCTTTTCCGACAAAAAACTCTACATTCTCAATGCCATTGAGCTTCGCATTCTCTCTTGCATTGTCAATGGCCTGTGGTACGATCTCCACGCCGCGGACGAATTTTGCTTTCTGGGCCAGGAACAGGGAGATAGTTCCGATTCCGCAGTACAGATCCCAGACAGTTTCATTTCCCGTAAGGCCGGCGTACTCCAGAGCCTTTCCATACAGTTTTTCAGTCTGGATGGGATTGACCTGGAAAAAGGACAGGGGAGAGATCTGATAGGAAATATCTCCGATGCTGTCCGTTATATAGGACTGTCCCCAAAGGAGGCGAAGCTGATCACCCAGGATCACATTGTTCCGTTTTTTATTAACATTGATGGTAATGCTGGTCATTTCCGGAATTTCACAGAGTGATTCCACAAGAGCCTTTTCTGCAGGGATCTTATCTCCGTTTAAGATCAGACAGACCATCATCTCATCTGTATGGAAGCCATAACGAATCATAATATGACGTACAAGACCTTTTCCCGTGGCCTCATCGTAGGGCTGTACATGATATTTTTCCATGTGTCCGATCACACGGTCCAAAACCTCTTTATTCTGTTTCACTCCCAGAATACATTCTCGGTTATCAATGATGGAGTGGGTTCTTCCTGCATAAAAGCCTGTGATGATCTTTCCGTCTTTATTTTTTCCTACCGGAAACTGTGCCTTGTTTCGATAATGATAGGGGTCTTCCATCCCCATGATCGGTTCCATATCAAGATTCTGAAAACCTCCGATTCTTTCCAGATGTCCACGAACCTTTTTCTCTTTAAATTTCAGCTGCTGCTCGTAGGATAATGCCTGAAGCTGGCATCCTCCGCACTGGCGGGCAATAGAGCAGACAGGTTTCACACGGTATGGAGACGGTGTGATCACCTCCATCAGGCGGCCATAGCCATAGTTCTTTTTTGCCTTGATGATCTTGGCTTTGATCCGGTCTCCGATCACGGCGTCTTTCACAAAAACGGTGAAGCCATCGGCTTTCCCGATACCTTCACCGTCAACTCCGCAATCCTCTATATCTAAAGTGAGTATATCGTTTTTACGGAATTCCATGTATTAAATATCTCCTGTTCTTCTTAAATTGGACTCAAAAAGCCGGTTGAAACCAAGCCATTCTTTTTTGCCTTTGTCTGCGTGAAAAATTTCTGTCAGTGTCTCCATCCTTGCATCTGTATTGTCTGCCAGATTCAGGGCAACTGCCTCTGCAAGTGCCGGTTTCTTGGGAGAACCGTACTCAAGCTCACCATGATGTGCAAGAATACAGTGGATCACCTGATTTTCAAGCTTCTCCGGAAAATCCGGGATCTCTTTTGCAAGATCATGCACCATCTGTGCCCCGATCACAATATGTCCAAGAAGCTGTCCCTCATCTGTATAATCATTCATCGGAAAAGCAGAAAGCTCCTTCGTTTTGCCCACATCATGAAGAAGTGCGGTTGTGATCAGAAGATCTCGGTTCAATAGTGGATATGCATTCGCCATATAATCGCAGAGACGGGTCACTCCAAGAGTGTGCTCCATCAGCCCGCCGATAAAGCCATGATGTACGGTCTTCGCTGCAGAATGTCCCTCAAATATCTTCATAAATTCCTGATCTTCCACAAAGAGCTTCTTCAGAAGCTGGGAAAGATAGGGATTCTTCACACTGTTGATAAGCTCTCGTAGCTGGCTCTGCATATCATCCACACTGTTCTCACTGGTAGGAAGATAATCTGCCGGATCATACTCCCCTTCTCCTGCCTTGCGTGCTCTCTTGATATTCAGCTGCATGGCGCCTGCAAAGCTTGTCACATCTCCCATGATCTCAATGTAATCAAGAGTATCAAACTCATCAATTCCCAGAGAATTGGGATCCCAGATCTTACCATCGATCACACCTGTTTTATCCTGAAGGATCAGATTCTCATAGGGCTTGCCATTCTTCGTTGTAGCTGCCTGTTTCTGTTTGCAGAGATAGATCCCGTTTACTCTGTCTCCCTCATGTAATTCATTTAAAAAACGCATAAAATTCTTGCCTTTCTGTTCTTTTTACTTTCAAAGCAGACATACTCACGAACACATCCGCTTCACACTTTGCATTCATAGCCAGACTTTCTTTATGATCTTTGGCCGCATCCCGGTCCGGGCTTTCTGGCATTTTTGCACAGTTTCCACTTACTTCCGGGCTTTATTCAGTATCATAACACATTTTACTTTCCTTTGCTATGGAAATCATGTAAAATAGGAAACGAAGTGTTTTTTTGCATATCCTGTGTTACGCAGAAAAGCACAGAAGTAACAGAAGTAACAAAAAGGAGTAACTATAGCAACAATGAACAAAAAAGCATACAAAGCACTTGAATACTATAAAATCATAGATCTGCTCACAGACAAGGCATCCTCCCCCATGGGAAAGGATCTCTGTCGGAAGCTTACCCCTTCCACAGACATTGAAGAGATCCGGGCCATGCAGCTGCAGACACACGATGCCCTTGCACGCCTGTTCAAAAAAGGCGGCATTTCCTTCGGCAGCGTCAAGGACATCCGCGGCACATTAAAACGTCTTACTGTTGGCAGCGCCCTGAATGCACCGGAGCTGCTTTCTGTCTGCAGTCTTCTTGAGAATACCGGTCGTGTAAAGGCCTATTCCAGAAGTGACCGTGATGACGGAATGACCGATTCCCTTGACGGAATGTTTGCGGCACTGGAACCTCTGACACCACTCAGCACAGAGATCCGCCGCTGTATCCTTTCCGAGGATGAGATCAGTGACGATGCCAGCAGCACGCTCCGCCAGATCCGCCGCAGCATCAAGGCCACCAATGACCGGATACACACCCAGCTTTCTTCTCTGGTTGCAGGAAGTGCCAGGAATTATCTTCAGGATTCCGTTATCACCATGCGCGACGGCCGCTACTGTATCCCGGTAAAAGCTGAATATAAAGGCCAGGTTCCCGGTATGATCCACGACCAGTCTGCCACAGGTTCCACTCTTTTCATTGAGCCTATGGCTGTTGTCAAGCTGAACAACGACATCCGCGAGCTGGAGCTGAAAGAGCAGAAAGAGATCGAAGTGATCCTTGCATCCTTAAGCCAGCAGGTAGCTGCTGAGCTGGAGGCTATTCACGCAGATCTTTCCATCATGGTACAGCTGGACTTTATTTTTGCCCGTGCCGCACTTGCCATGGACATGAACGCCAGTGAACCTGTTTTCAACACAGAAGGCCGGATCCGGCTTCGCCAGGCCCGTCATCCACTGATCGATAAGAAAAAAGCCGTTCCTATTGACATCCGTCTCGGGGATGATTTTGACCTCCTGGTTGTCACCGGACCAAACACCGGTGGTAAAACTGTTTCTCTGAAAACCGTAGGTCTTCTTACCATGATGGGACAGTCGGGTCTCCATATCCCGGCGCTGGATCGTTCCGAACTTGCACTTTTCCGCGAGGTTTATGCTGATATCGGAGATGAGCAGAGCATTGAACAGTCCTTAAGTACCTTCTCCTCTCATATGACAAACGTGGTTTCCTTCCTGAAATCCGCAGATCAGGATTCCCTGGTCCTCTTCGATGAGCTTGGTGCAGGTACGGACCCTACCGAGGGTGCCGCTCTTGCCATTGCGATCCTGTCACATCTTCACGAGCAGGGTATCCGTACCATGGCAACCACCCATTACAGCGAACTGAAGATCTATGCCCTCTCCACTCCAGGTGTGGAAAATGCCTGCTGTGAATTCGATGTGGAAACCTTACGTCCGACCTACCGCCTTCTGATCGGTGTTCCGGGAAAAAGTAACGCATTTGCCATTTCTTCCAAGCTGGGGCTTCCGGATTTCATCATCGATAAAGCAAAGGAACAGATCAGCGAGCAGGATGAATCTTTTGAAGATGTTCTGACATCCCTGGAGCAGAGCCGTGTCACCATCGAAAACGAACGTGCTGAAATTGCCCGTTACAAAGAGCAGGTAGAAGATCTGAAAAAATCTCTTCAGGAAAAAGAAGAAAAGCTGGATGAACGTAAAGAGCGGATTCTCCGAGAAGCCAATGAACAGGCACATGCGATCCTCCGCGATACCAAGGAATACGCAGATCAGACCATGAAGCTTTTCCATAAATTCCAGAAGGATCACGTAGATACCGCTTCCGTGGAAAAAGAACGCCAGAACCTGAAAAAACGTATGTCAAAAGCCGAAAATGGAATGTCTTCCAGGCAGCAGAAGCAAAAGCCAAAGAAACAGCTGAAGCCATCCGATCTTTCTCTTGGCGATACCGTAAAGGTGCTCAGCCTGAATCTGAAAGGAACAGTTTCCAGTCATCCGGATTCCAGAGGATATCTCTTTGTGCAGATGGGTATCATCCGTTCCAAGGTTCATATCTCCGATCTGGAGCTTGTGGACGAGCCGGTGATCACCACTCCGTCCATGCAGCGTACCGGCGCCGGAAAGATCCGTATGTCCAAGGCAGCCAGCATTTCCACAGAGATCAATCTTCTGGGAAAAACCGTAGATGAGGCAGTTGCAGAGCTGGATAAATATCTGGATGACGCCTATATCGCACACATGAAATCCGTCCGTATCGTTCACGGAAAAGGTACCGGTGCCCTCCGCAAAGGTGTCCACAATTACCTGAAGCGCCAAAAGCACGTAGCTTCTTTCCGTCTCGGCGAATTCGGAGAAGGCGATGCCGGCGTGACCATTGTAGAATTCAAGAAATAAAAAGGAGCTGAAGCCATGGCTACAAAACAGAAAATCCTCATTGTTGACGATGACAACAACATTGCAGAGCTGGTTGCTCTCTATCTCACAAAAGAATGCTTTGAGACTAAGATCGTAAATGACGGCGAGGAAGCCCTGAAGCAGTTCCATATTTTTCACCCGGATCTGATCCTTCTGGATCTCATGCTTCCGGGCATTGACGGATACCAGGTATGCCGTGAGATCCGTCACACCTCCGATATACCGATCATTATGCTTTCCGCCAAGGGAGAAACCTTTGACAAAGTCCTGGGACTGGAACTTGGAGCGGATGATTACATCATCAAGCCTTTTGACTCCAAAGAGCTGGTGGCACGTGTCCGTGCGGTACTGCGCAGATTTCATGTAAAATCTCCGTCTACCGCGCCAAAGGAAAAATGTGTTTCCTATCCGGATCTGGTGATCAATCTGACCAACTATTCTGTAACTTATATGGGACACCAGATCGATATGCCGCCAAAGGAGCTGGAGCTTCTCTATTTCCTGGCAGCTTCTCCCAATCAGGTTTTCACAAGAGAACAGCTTCTGGATCACATCTGGGGCTATGAATACATTGGCGATACCAGAACCGTAGACGTTCACATCAAACGTCTCCGTGAAAAGATCAAGGATAATCCAAACTGGGCTCTTTCCACAGTTTGGGGGATCGGCTACAAATTTGAGGTAAAGGATTCATGAAACAGCATCTTTATACTAAACTGCTGATTCTGTACTTTATGCTGGGCGGAATCTGCTTTCTGCTGCTTTCCTCCGGTGGCTCCTACCTGGTAGAAAAAAGGCTGGAGCGCTCTACCGGAGAGTCCCTTTACCGCACTGCCAGCCAGCTGGTTTCCAAAAATGAACTTCGTCAGGCTGTAAAAAGCCCCAAAAACGAATCCCTCACCCTGGCTCTTTCCTCTGCAGCAGCCTTTCAAAATGCAGATTTCTGGGTTATGGATACAGATGGGAACGTTCTGATAAACACAAACCAGCAGCCCTCTGATTCCGGTGATATCACCGTCAGGAACTTCCGACCGGAAGATTACGAAGATACCTGCTATTCCTCCGGTACGTTTTACGGGACATTAAAAACCACACAGCTAAGCACAGTCGTTCCCATAAAAGATACGGATCTGGTGACTGGTTATCTGGTGATCCACTACCCTATGAAAAACCTCTACGAAAGCCGCAGCAATATCGTAGAGGTTATGATCCTGATCTTTATTGTGATCTATGCACTGTTTTTCAGTTTTCTTCTGATCTATTTTTACAGAGTCCACAAACCTCTGAAAGAAATCTTGAAGGGTGCCCTGGAATTTGCCAACGGAAATCTTACCTACACGATCCCCGTAGATTCTGAAGATGAGATGGGATATCTTTCCCACTCCCTGAATTACATGGCAGACAAGCTGAACAAAAACGGAGAGTATCAACGACAATTCATTTCCAATGTGTCCCATGATTTCCGCTCGCCTCTGACCTCCATCAAAGGCTATGTGGAAGCCATGCTGGACGGTACCATCCCACCGGAAATGCAGGAACGTTATCTGAAAGTCATTGCTTTTGAATCCACCCGTCTGGAGAAGCTTACCCGAAGTCTCCTTACCTTAAACGAACTGGATGTCAAAAAGCGTATGATGCATATGCGGCGTTTTGATATCAATGAAACGATCCGTACCACAGCCGCCACCTTTGAGGGAACCTGTTCGGAACGAAACATCCGTCTGGAGCTCCTCCTTGCGGGAAAAGAGCTTTTTGTCCGTGCAGATATGGAACAGATCCAGCAGGTACTATACAATTTATTGGACAATGCAGTAAAATTCAGCAGCGACAATTCTTCTATCACACTGGAAACCACAGTCAATCATGGAAAGGTTTTTGTCTCAGTCAAAGACCATGGAAGCGGAATTCCAAAGGAAAGTCTTTCCAGGATCTGGGATCGTTTCTATAAGATCGATGTCTCCCGTGGAAAAGACCGCAAGGGTACCGGGCTTGGCCTTGCCATTGTAAAAGAGATCATCAACGCTCATAAGCAGAATATCAATGTGATCAGCACCGTAGGTGTTGGAACAGAATTTATCTTTACACTGGAAAAAGCAAAATAAAACATCAAAAAAACTCTGATCCGGAAGGCTGTAAAAGAAATATCTCTCAATATCTCCTACAGTATTTCCAGATCAGAGGTTTTTATTTACTCTTTGCAGGCTTATTTCCAGTCGTAATTTCTCAGATGGCCTTCCAGATTCATATGCGTAAAATTATGCTGTCGCAGCGCCTCATAAAGCACAATGGCAACTGAATTGCTTAAATTCAGGGAACGGATATCTCCGATCATCGGGATCCGCACGCAGGTTTCCTGATTGTTTACCAGGATATCCTCCGGGATTCCCGCACTCTCCTTGCCAAACATAATGAAACAGTCATCCTCATACTGCACATCTGTATAAGTCTGAGGTGCCTTGGTGGTTGCGTAATAAATCTTTGCTCCCGGATTCTTTTTGAGAAAATCCTCATAGTCCAAATATCTGGTCACATCCAGATGTTCCCAATAATCCATACCTGCACGCTTGATGGCCTTTTCATTCAGGCGAAAACCAAGCGGTTCGATCAGATGCAGCCTGGTTCCTGTTGCCACACAGGTTCTTCCGATATTTCCTGTATTTGCCGGAATTTCCGGCTCATGGAGCACAATATTCAAAACTCCCATTTATTTTTTTCCTCTTTTCTACATAGCATTAAATATACAAAATATGCATTCGCAATCCGCTTCGCTGCTTGCTCATGAGATCAAAAAGCCAAGCTTTTTGATCTCATCTTCTGCCGGGCGTTCCAGATATCTGGCATTTCCGCCGCTGTAAAGAAGCCTGTTATTTCCGGAATCGGTCTGCCCGATCACTGCTGCCATGATCCCCTCTCGTCGCAACTGCTGCACAAACGCATCACCGCCATGGATTCCCATAAGAATACTTCCGCCGGAAAGCAGCTTGTACGGATTCACATCAAGGATCTCACAGATCTCTATGGTTTCCTGTCGGATGGGCACACTTCGAAGATCTGCACTAAGACCTACTCCGGATGCCTCCGCCATTTTCCAGATGGCAGCAAGAAAGCCGCCTTCTCCCATCCGATATCGGGCACTGGCTCCGGATTCTTCCGCCATTTTCCAAATTTTATCATTCTCTGTTCCTGTTCCGTAAACCTCAGGAAGCTTTACAGCATCCTCGAGAAACCGTTCTGCAAAAAACTCCCGCAGCCTGTCATGATAATTCTTTGTGATCCATGCAGTTCCTTCTGCTGCCACAGGGCCTGCCACGATCAGCTCGTCTCCCGGCATAAGCCGTCCGTCTATCTCTGCCTGAAGCGCCTCCAGTGCTTTTTTTCCAAGTTTCATAACTGCCGCCTTAATAAATGATAAGCGAAAGCACAGTCGGAACTACCATTGCCAGTACCAGAATAACTGCGATGATCGCTGTGATCACTTTTCTTTTTTTCGGATCAAACATTCCCATAATTATTATTCACCTCATCTGTAATATCCGTTAATTGCGCATTGTTGGTCAAAGGATCCCTGTCTGTATAATCAAAAAGAAGCTTCTTTCCGTCCCGGAACACCTCGATATGGGCGGTTTTCGGGATTTTTTTCGCTTTCCGGTAATCCCAGATCAGCCGCTCATACGGCTTCTGGTCTGAAGCAAAGGATGGCCTGCTCTTTAAATTCTCTCGAAGATAAAGATCCAGGAGCATTACATCGGAAAGTGCTTCCGACGGGATCTCTTTCTGTTCTCCGGCAAACTCCATAAGGATCTCATAGCGCCTCATCCTGGAATGAGAGATCTCCGAGTATCCTTTTTTCTCATAAAATCTGCCAAGTGCCTCATACATCCGGAAAGGATCGTCAAAATACTTCTCCAGAAATACAAGGGTATTTTTGAACTGCCCACTATTATAATACACTTCCACCATACTTTCCACCATTTTCAGCCTTAAAATCTCCCCGTAGGTCAGCCAGGCTGTGGAAAGTACCTCATAGGGTTCCCGATCCTTGTAAAGAATCTGATATTCCCCTGTCATTTCCATCATGTGTGAGCCCTTCAGCACCTTCAGAAAACCAAGCTGAAACTGTTCCGGACGCAGTGCGTAAACATCGCAGAAGGACTTGTGGAAGCTGTCGTATCCCTCATAGGGAAGTCCTGCGATCAGATCCAGATGCTGGTGGATATTTCCAAAGCTGTGGATCTGCTCTACAATCCCTTTCAGCTTTTCAAAATCCATGGTTCTCCGAATGGCTTTGATGGTCTGAGGATTGGTGGACTGTACACCAATCTCCAGCTGGATCAGTCCCGGACGCATGGTTTTCATCAGCGCCAGCTCCTCCGCACGGAGAAGATCTGCTGAAATCTCAAAATGAAAATTGGTGATCCCGTTATCATTCTCCGTAATATACCTCCAGATCTCCATGGCATGGTCATGCTTGCAGTTGAAGGTACGATCCACAAATTTGACCTGAGGAACTTTATTATCAATAAAAAACTGCAATTCCTTTTTTACAAGCTCAATATCACGGAACCGAAGCTTTTTATCTATGGAAGAAAGGCAGTAGCTGCAGGAAAAAGGGCATCCCCTGCTGCTCTCATAATAAATAATGCGGTTTTTAAACTCTGTAAGATTGCTGTATGCAAACGGAACTTTACTTAAATCCATCAATTCCCGCCAGCCCGTGTGTACAATATCCCTGCCTTTGTTTTCATCACGAAAAGCCACTCCACGGATCCCGCTCAAAGTTTCCGGTTTTCTTTCTATATAATAACCTGCCAGTTCATGGAAGGTTTCCTCTCCTTCTCCCACCATCACTCCAAAAAACGCAGGATTCTTTTTCAGAAATTCCACCGCATCGTAGGATACCTCCGGGCCTCCTGCCCAAAACTCCACCTGTGGAAGGATTTTCTTAAGATCCGGCACCAGCTCCCTGACAAAGGAAATATTCCAGATATAGCAGGAAAAGCAGACCACATCCGGCTGCTCCAGATAAATATCTTTTAAAATGTCATCCCTGATCTGATTGATCGTATACTCTTTGACCACAACCCTGGAGCTGTATTCTCCGGAACAGGATTTCAGGTTATATACCGCCAGATTGGAATGGATATATTTTGCATTGCATGCTGCAAGTAAGATTTTCAAATTTTATATTCTCCTAACTTCTGTCGGATAATTTCTTTCCCCGGCAGTTTTCATTATTTCTCTGTTGAGCCTTTTCGCTTTATGATTATAACGTTCCCGCCACCGGATGTAAATAGAAAAACAGGGATTTCCCTCCTGCCGCAAAAATGCCGTTTTTGTTGTATTTCCATCCAAACAGCGTTAAAATGAGTACTATATATTTTTATAAAGGAGTAATCTTTTTATGGATCGAAACAGCTGTCTGAATTATTTTCAGGCGTTTCCCTTCTGGGAACATATGACGGAAGAAGATCAGAATTTTCTTCTTGATAACATTCGCGAGCTTCATTACTCGGCAGGTGCTGCCATACAGTCTGAAGAGCGCCAGTGCCTGGGAACTCTTTTTCTTCTGAAGGGAGTTCTCCGTGTTTATCTACTGTCCGCTCAGGGAAAAGAAGCAACCCTTTACCGTTTAAGGGACAGTGACATCTGCACTCTTTCCGCCTCCTGCATGCTTTCTGCCATTACATTTGATGTACAGATCGATGCAGAAACAGACTGTGATCTGCTTCTGCTTCCGGCAGTTCCTTTTTCCCGGCTGATGAAAAACAATATCTATCTGGAAAATTTCATCTACAAACGGACAACTGAACATTTCTCAGATGTGATCGCAGGAATCGAACGGACATTTTTTATGACCCTGACTCAGCGGATCGCAGCCTTTCTTCTGGATGAAGCTGCAGATACCGGTTCCGATGAGCTCGCTCTCACACAGGAAGCCATCGCCCGCTCCATCGGAAGTGCCAGAGAAGCTGTCAGCCGCAGCCTTAAAAAAATGAATAAAGACGGCTCTATCCAGATCTCACGGGGATCGATCCGCATTCTGGATAAAAGACGTCTTTATGAAATGATGAATACTTTTTAATTTGAAGATGTTTTAGGTGCCGGCTGCAGGATCCACCAGAACAGCATCGGCATAATAGTCATTACCGGCCACATATAACGGATCATCCCATTTACAGGAGACACAAGACATATCAGTATATTCAGCACCGGTATGGCAAAGATCAGGAGTTTTTTCCATTGCTTCTTCACCAGAAGATATCCCATCAGCAACAGAGTAAGCCAGGTATACGTTCCTGCACTTAAGATAAGTCCCAGGCCAGGTGCACGCATCCATAATTCATCATAAAGCCTGAATAGATACTGGATCTTTTTTGGGCCCACATAGCTGACATCGATCCCGGATTTTTTCTGATACAGTTTATCTATGTAAAACCGGTACACGCCCTGCTGTCCTCTTCCCATATGGAACGGATCATTATAACTGTAGATATTATTCAATGTCGCCTGGATATATACTCCCGGATGACGACGGAACATGGCAAACCAGGCTTTAAAATAATCTTTCATGTATCCATCCAATTTAGGATCATTATCATCATCTCTGAACCTGAATGTAATTTTCACAGGATCCGACAGTTCCGGATTATACTTCTCGGCAAGAACATCATAATCCAGGATCCTGTTGATCGCTTTCTTCTCACTTGCGGTTACATCATCCGGATATTCTCTCAGATATCGGGCAGTCTGCTGAAACGGTACCGAAAGCATTTCACATCGGGATCCAGGTGCCACGCCAAGGGCAGGTGCTGCCCCCTTTTCTACGCCCAGATAGCAGGCAAAAACACAGACAGCCACAATAAATGCATATTTCCTCGCACCCTTTACCAGGAAGAAAAACAAAAGGATCAAAGAAGGCAGGACCAGATGAATGCCATTATTTCGGGTAAGACAAACACTGATTCCCAGAAGAAATAAATATACTGCCTTTCTCTTGGAAAAGGAATGACAAATATCTATATACACTGCAAAATACAAAGTAATGACTGCCGTATACAATCCGTCTTTGATCACTGCCTGGGCATAGCTTCCAAATATGGGAACAAATGCAAACAGCAGAACAGTACCAAAAAGTATCCATTTTGGAGCCTTCCATCTGTACAGATAGCGGACTACCGCACTGTAACACCAGATTTCCACAGAAGTAAACACAATGACGATCAAAAATACTCCAAAATTATAACACCAGATAGTTTTTCCAAGTGTCAGCAGTCCACCCATGATCATCGACAGGACCCATGGATGATGATTGTCCAGCGGCATAGCTCCCAAAAATACATCCAGCTGCCGAAATCCATCTGCCGGGATCGAACCTGGGAGAAATGCCAGGATAAACGGTGTCCATCCAATGATCATAGATATCTTTGCCAGGCGGAACCACATTACTTCTTCCTCTCTGGCCGGGATACGCCCGCAGGCCTTTCGGAAAAACTCCATCTCAGGAATCCTCCAGAAATAAGTGATTCCCATATCACAGATAATATAAAATCCTATAAAGCATCCGGCTGAGATCAGGATCTGTTTCTTTGCGCCAAACAGAAAATCCCAGCTTCCATTTGTAAAATAAGAAGTTCCAAGAAGCATTCCCGCCGAAAAGATCACTGCCAAAACATGTGCCTGCCAGTTTCTGTATTTCCGGTAGCCCTCCCATCCTTTCACGTATAAAATAAGAAGCAGGATCCATGCAAGCAAGCTCATGCATCCCAATCCATTATAAACATCGCTCATTTTTTCTACAGAAGTATTTCCATCCATTGGAAGGCCCGTAAAAGAAAAGGCCAGCGCTGTGATCATTGCCGCGATCACAGGCACTGCATTCTTTTTTATTATTTTCTCATCCATATTTTTATTAACCCTTGTCTAAAATTTTCAGTAAACCAACAATGCTCCGGAAACCATTTCGGTTCCCAGAGCTGTATCTGTTTTTTCTGTTTTCTGTTTTGGTTACTGAAGCGCTGCCTCAAGCTCTGTCTTTGATGTCAGTCCCACAAAACGTGCGGTCTCTTTTCCTTCTTTGAATACCAGCAGTGTGGGGATACTCATGATCTTGTACTGCTGTGCCAATGATGGCTCTTTGTCTACGTCAACCTTGCCAACCTCATATCCGGCTTCTGCAAGCTCTTCCACGACCGGAGCCTGACGTCTGCATGGTCCGCACCAGGTTGCCCAAAAATCTACCAGTACCGGCTTTTCTGCCTTTAATACCTCAGTTTCAAAATTGTCTGTTGTAAAAACTTTTGCCATGATAAAATTCCTCCTTGATCCTGTATTTATTTTTAGTATCAGCTTATGCTTACGCCTTCAGAAGCTTCCGCACATACTGACAGGCGGAAAGTCCTGCCTGGGCACCGTCATGAACAGCTTTTGCCACCTGGAGAAGTCCACCGGTGCAATCACCTGCTGCATACAGTCCCGGAACTGTAGTCTCCATCTCTTCATTGACCCGGATATTTCCCTTTTCATTCAGTTCTGCTCCGATCTGGCGGGCCATCTCCGAGCTTCCGGCTGTACCAAGTGCTACAAAGACTCCCTCTGCCGGCACAAAAGAATCTGCTCCGGTACCTGCTTCCTGCATGGACACATCACTTTTCAGGCGGATGCCGGAAACACGCTCATCTCCTTCGATCGCCTGGATCTTCATGGTGTTAACCGGAAGCGGATTTTCTCTTGAAAATTCCGGTTTCTTTCCATCTGTAAAGATCGTCACACGGGAAGCGGTATGAGAAAGTTCTTCTGCTTCATGAAGAGCAAAATCACTGTTTCCAAGCACTGCCACTTCTTTTCCTCTGTAAAAAAATGCGTCACATACTGCGCAGTAGCTGACACCTTTTCCCTCAAATTCCTTTACTCCCGGAATCCTGGCAGAAGCTCTCCTGCTTCCGGTTGCCAGAATCACGCTGCGTGCCTCAAAATCTCCTGCGGTAGTTTTCACCTCAAAAGTATCAAAACCACCCATTCCCACAACCTGGGCATCCAGGATCCGTACTCCAAGTGCTCTTGCCTGGGCAAGACCTCTTTCGAAAAGCTCTCTGCCGGACAGCGGCTGCTCCAGTCCGTAATAGTTCTCGATCTTCTCCGCTTTTTCCAGTGAACCGATCCCTGTATTTATGATCAGCGGATCCATATTTCCTCTTGCCGCATAAAGTGCTGCCGAGATCCCGGCCGGACCTGCTCCTATGATAATGATATTCTCCATTTCAGACACCTGCTTTCTTCTTCGTTTGGATCTGTTCTATAATATACGCTTCGCATTGGTCTGTTTCTGTGATCAGGTCACTTTTCCTTCACAGAAGTCATTATATCACATTCCCCCAAAATTACACCTTTTTTCAATAGCTTTTATTTGCGTCTGTTTCTCTTCTATGCTATTATTATAACGACTTTAAACCAATTAAATGAATCAAGATGATACCCCTGCGGGATCATAAATATCTGCTTGACCTGTAAGGAAACAGATTCCTTATATTTATCAATAGATCATGAATCATAAAAAGGAGCCTAATCTCTATGAGAAATTTTGAATATTTTACCCCTACCCGGGTTATTTTCGGAAAAGATACACACCTTAAGATCGGCACTGTTCTAAAAGAGCAGAACTGCAACAAAGTACTGATCCATTATGGCAGCCACAGTGCAGTAAGCTCCGGTCTGATCGATGAGATCCGATCTTCTCTGGATGAAGCTGGAATTTCCTATGTCACTCTTGGCGGTGTGGTTCCCAATCCCCGTCTCTCCAAGGTACGTGAGGGTATTGAGCTTTGCCGCAAAGAACAGGTTGATTTTCTTTTGGCTGTTGGCGGTGGCAGCGTTATTGATTCCTGCAAGGCCATCGGCTATGGACTTGCCAATCCGGATACAGATGTATGGAACTTTTTTCTCCGCACCGAAACCCCAAAAGCCTGTCTTCCTGTAGGCGTTATCCTGACGATCGCAGCTTCCGGAAGTGAAATGAGCGGATCCTGTGTGATCACCAATGAAGAGGGCTGGCTGAAACGAAGTAGTGCCCGCAACGATCTGTGCCGCCCACGTTTTGCTATTTTAAATCCCCGCCTCACCTATACCCTGCCGCAATATCAGACCGAAAGCGGCTGTGTGGATATCCTGATGCATACTATGGAACGGTACTTTGTAAATATCGAAACCATGGAGATCACCGACAGTATCAGCGAATCTCTGATGCAGACCGTGATCTATAACTCCCGGATCCTGATGAAGGAGACGGATAATTATACTGCACGGGCAGAGATCATGTGGGCCGGCAGTCTTTCCCACAATGGACTTACCGGCTGCGGAACCGGCGGTGGTGACTGGGCCTGTCACCAGCTGGAGCATGAACTGGGCGGCACCTACGATGTGGCTCACGGAGCCGGTCTTGCCGCTTTGTGGGGAAGCTGGGCACGTTACGTTTATGATGCAAATCCGGAACGCTTTGCCCAGTTTGCAGTCAATATCTTTGACATTCCCTGCAGTACCGACTTCAACAAAACTGCTCTTGCCGGCATAGAAGCCATGGAAGACTATTTCCGTTCCATCCAGATGCCTACCAGCCTTCATGAGCTTGGTCTTGATCTTACAGAAAAGGAGATTCATGATCTGGCGTTTAAATGCAGCTTTGAAGACACCCGTACCATCGGTGTGTTCAAACAGCTGAACATGAAAGATATGGAAAAAATCTATCTTGCTGCCAGATAAATCTGTAGCCATAATATTGCAGATGTTTTTTTGAAAATCAGATTTTTCAGAAAAACATCTGCTTTTTTTATTTTTTCCTTGCATTCTCTACATAAATGTGTTAAAGTAACAAAGTACTCGAAAGAGACATGCCCAGATAGCTCAGTTGGTAGAGCAGAGGACTGAAAATCCTCGTGTCGCTGGTTCGATTCCGGCTCTGGGCATTATTTTTTTACTCTGATCGCAGAATAGCCTCTGCTGGTCAGAGTTTTTTTATACAAAAAACTGCTGCAAATCCCTTGTGGAATCTACAGCAGTCTTTTTCTGATCACTGAAGCAAATAAACTTCTGTATAAAACACGCCCTTCTGCTCTGCTTCGGAGTGTGTTGCCACATATACATCAATGCAATTGGTCCGGATCGCTCCTCCGCAGTCCTCTGCAACATAAACCTGTCCATTGATCACTACTTTGGAACCGTATGGGATCTGACTCGGATCCACTGCGATCGTACGGTTGGTAGTGGCCGTTACTCCTGTGGAAGTAATTCCATTCGCCCATGGTCCGCAACAGATGCTGCACGGACAATAATGCGTGATCCGGAATGTTCCCAGTGGTTTCAGTGTCGCGTCAGAAGATACTGATACCGGCGTTCCGATCTGTACGCCAGATGCGGTACTTCCGGAACCACCTGTGGAAGTTACACCATCTACCGCATCCGCAAAAACGCCCTCCCCGGAACTCTTAGTAAGGGATCCTGCTTTTGTATTCTTTTCCTGCTCTGCCTTGGCCACTTCCGTAGCCTGATAACCTTCCAGGCAGCTGGTCGGAATATAGCCGACGTGATCTGAACCACTGTCATCTGTGTAAACGATCCTGCTCCAGATAGCATCTACCGTACCTGTTCTTTTCAGCTCATCATCCTGAAGGACCTCTCCTACAACCTCTCCGTCCTTCTTGCCGGGATAATCCAGGATATCACTGTCCTGTGCCGCTGTAACTGTATCTGTAAATTTATTTACGATCTCCGTATCACTGAGCACGCTGTCCGAAACATAACCGATGATCTTGTCCTCACCTTTCTTTTGGAAGGTCACCTTGCTCCAGCCATTGTCACAGACTGCAATTCTTTCAAGTTTCGTTCCCAGGATCACAGAACGCAGCTCTGTACCACTGTCTCCCGGATTGGACCGGATTTCCGTATTTTTCGCTGTAACATAAAGCGTATCACTCTTCGCCAAAACATTTACTGTATTTCCCGCCCCATCATCGATCTGAAACTGCTGAGGTGTTTTTTTCTCCTTTGTATATGTATCCAGTGTTGCTTCATATCCCAGTACCTCTGCTGATACGGATGCAGGGAAAAGCATAGAAGCACATAAAATAATTGCCAGAAGCTTTTTTCGCATGAAATCTTGCCTCCTTTCTTCCGGCATTCTACGGTTTGTCCCGACTATCATAGCATATCAGATCATATTTTGCAATTTCACAGGACAGTCTTCAGAAATTTTTAACAAAAAGATCATATTTTTAACTGGTCAAATCTATCCGTAACGGATACAATACTTATATGAATACAAAACACAAGAAACCAACCCTTACTAAAAAACAGCGCCACAAACTCCGTGTACAGCAGGTGCGAAGGCAGAAGATCTTTCTGACATGTCTTTTTCTGCTGATCGTGGGCTGTATCCTTCTGCGTTTTTCCAAATTTTCCGGCAGGCAGAAGGAAACCCATCAGATCAATGCAGCCTGTGAAGCTTATCGCGATGAGGTTTCCAGCGAAGCAGCACAATATGATATGTCCGACTATGTAGACCTGATCCTGGCTGTGATGATGCAGGAAAGCTCCGGACAGGGTACCGATCCCATGCAGTCCTCAGAAGGAGCCTACAACACCAGATATCCTCAGCAGCCCAATGGTATCACAGATCCTTCTTACTCTATTTCCTGTGGCATCCAGGAACTGAAATATGCTCTGGAAAAGGCCGTCTGTACCGGTCCGACTGATCTTTCCAAAATCCGTCTGGCTCTGCAGGCATACAATTTCGGAGCCGATTCCTATTTTGCTTATCTGGAAGAAAACGGTCAGACTGTGTGGACGGCCCAAAGTGCTCAGGCCTTTGCTCAGATGGCAAGCGGCAACACACAACGTGATGAAGATGATCCCCTTCATGATCCTGCCGGTCCATGGGACTATGGTGACCAATACTATCCGGATCATGTTTTGCGCTATTACCACTTAGACAATAACTCATAAACCACCGAAATATTGTCATATACAAGTTCTATTTCAGACGTCTGGAATAAACTTTATATGTTGTGTATAATTTCAAAAAAATTCCAAAAAACATTTGACAGAATATAAAATCTATGCTAATATATGTCTTGTCGCTGAGGGAAATTCTTGAAGCGATAAGGCATATGCGATAGTGGCGTAGTTGGTAACGCGCGACCTTGCCAAGGTCGAGACCGCGGGTTCGAGCCCCGTCTATCGCTCTTCAGAACTCTGAGTTTTTCAGAGTTCTTTTTTTATTTTTAAAAATATCCTTTTTCGATCAAAAAGTCCCGAGTCTGATCTCTTTTTTCCAGAAATTCAGATTCGGGACTTTATATTTTTTATCTTTTATTTCAGCTGCATATCATGGCCAAGACATGCATCCTTTAGTGGTGGAAAAGTCGGATTCCTGTAAATGCCATCACCATTCCATACTTATTACATGTATCGATAACTGCGTCATCACGTACAGATCCACCCGGCTCTGCAATATATTTTACACCGCTCTTATATGCGCGCTCGATATTATCACTGAACGGGAAGAATGCATCGGATCCCAGTGTCACGCCGGTAAGACCATTCAGCCATGCTCTCTTCTCTTCTTTTGTGAACACTTCCGGCTTCTCTGTGAATGTCTTTTCCCATGCACCATCTGCAAGGACATCCATATATTCCTCACCAATGTAAACATCAATGGCATTATCTCTCTCCGCACGTGTGATCGTGTCTTTAAACGGAAGCTCCAGTACCTTCGGGCACTGACGGAGGTACCAGTTATCTGCTTTCTGGCCTGCAAGGCGTGTACAATGTACACGGGACTGCTGTCCTGCACCAACGCCGATAGCCTGTCCATCCTTAACAAAGCATACAGAATTGGACTGTGTATATTTCAGGATGATCAGAGAAACCTTCATATCTCTCTTGGCTTCTTCCGTAAGCTCTTTATTCTCTGTTACAATATTGGAGATCAGCGCATCATCAATTGCCAGCTCCTGGCGGCCCTGCTCAAAGGTGACTCCAAATACCTGTTTGTGCTCCAAAGGTTCCGGTACATAGTTTTCATCGATCTGGATCACATTGTAATTGCCTTTTTTCTTCTGCTTCAGAATTTCAAGAGCCTCCTCTGTATATCCAGGTGCGATCACACCATCAGAAACCTCTCTCTTGATCAGCATTGCGGTATCTTTGTCGCAGACATCAGAAAGAGAAATAAAATCACCAAATGATGACATACGATCTGCACCTCTTGCTCTTGCATACGCACATGCAAGCGGGGAAAAATTCTTCCAGTCCATATCATCTACCCAGTAGATCTTTGCCAGTGTCTCATTCAGCGGAAGTCCGATGGAAGCACCTGCCGGAGATACATGCTTAAATGAAGTTGCTGCCGGAAGTCCGGTTGCTTTCTTAAGATCACGTACCAGCTGCCAGCCATTAAAGGCATCCAGGAAGTTGATGTATCCTGGTCTTCCGGAGAGTACCTGGATCGGAAGCTCACTTCCATCTGCCATATAGATCTTTGATGGTTTCTGATTTGGGTTACATCCGTATTTTAACTGTAATTCTTTCATGAAAAAGCTCCTCCGTTCTCTGTGATATCCCTATTTTCTTATTTATTCTTGTTTACGATCCTGGATTCATAATTTCCTGTCTCAATGTCAATAAAACGAACAAAGAGAGAAACTTTATTATCCTGGTTCAGGCTCTTCCAGAGGAGATCCGCAAACTCATCAATATCGTTTGGGATCTCTACCAGCTTCGGCTCTCCCTCAAAACTTGGAAGTGGATTTCCATCGCATTTATAAGTATGGATAAAACGTCCCTGTCCTGCCGCCGCATTCTCATAGGCGAATGTATAACGAAGACAGGAATCCGGATTTCCGTTATTGCTCTTTAAAATAGACATCGCATAATTGAATTTTCCGTTTTCAACATGAAGAACACCTGAAATACGAGGTGTATAGTTCGGCGCATCCGGCTCAAACTCTCTGCTGCGGAGAGACTGTTCAAAGGTGAGCTGTCTGTCCATTCCCTCATAGATCGTATCTGTCTGATCACCGTTTGTTACGATGGTCTTATTTCCAAGGACACGTACCGGTGCATAAATGATCAGGCTCGGGTCTGTAAGCTTGGATGGATCAAAAGCCTGTGTACGGATTCCTTCCCCATCCTCAACAAAAATACGGTTTCTGCTGTTCTCGCTTCTTCCCATAATAAAATATGCAGTAACTGCATGTTTCCCGTCAGCGGAACGTCCGATCACAATTCCTCTTCCCGGATAGGAATTTTCTTTCAGTTCTTTTTCAAGTGAAAATGTCGTCATTTTTCACAGTCCTCCTTGTCTAATGTAAGGCCCGGGGCTTATCCCAGGATATGAACGGTAACAAAAAACCGCCTGGACACCCCTTATCAGGCTGCCCAGGCGGTCGGCTTCTCACTTCACTGCACTCCCTGTAGGTAATCCTACTTTCCGCCAGTCATGCAGCTTCTGCTGTTATACTACAATACTTCTTCTTAATTTTCAAGCCCCTATTTTCAGAAATTATTTTTCCCGACTTCTTGTTGCTCACAAAATAAACAATAACACTTTATTTCCCCTGTAATGCATAATCTGTCTGGATCTGTGCTGCAATGTCTGATTTCATCTGGATCCATGCATCGGGATTTTCCACGTAATACTTCGGACAGTCTTTACCTGTGACATCATAAT